>DASVGE010000307.1:0-9293 GCA_036379695.1 Pyrinomonadaceae bacterium
CTGCGTCATGGTCCATACGCAATGCTGCCAGGTACGCGAACAGCTCCGCGGTAACAAAAGGCAGATCACAGGCTACGACGATCGCCCACTCACGCGAGCAGGCCGTAAGGGCGGCGTGAATCCCACCCAGCGCGCCCCATTTTGGATAAACGTCTGCAACGCTTGGGAGAGAAGAGTCATCGGAGTCTCGTCCGACAATAGCTACTGAGTCTGTGATTTTCAGCAGTGTTTCTGCGATTCGTTCAGTGAAAGTTTGCTGTTCGAGGCGCAGTTGAGACTTATCAGTGCCCATCCTGCTCGAGGCGCCGCCGGCCAGGATAAACGCCTGTAGACCTGATCTCATGTTTCAAGAGTAACAGGTTTAGGGCGCCTCCTTGGAGTGCGGTGCCTTGGCACCGCTTTGGCCAATGTCTCGGAACCAAGACCAAAGCGGTGCCAAGGCACCGCACTCCAAGGAGGCGCCCAAGTTCTTAACCTTGACCACGTTCTAATACGAAGTTTATAGTCAACCGATGAACAGATTTACCCCAATTCTCAGCGCAATTCTCGTCGCCGTAATGGCGACACTCGCGGCCGCCCAAAAGCCCGTCGCAACCAAGGTCAACGGTCCGGAGATCTTCGCTCTCGAAGACCTGCGCCCCGGCATGAAAGGAACTGCCAGAACCGTCTTCAGCGGCAGCGAAACCGAGGAATTCGGGGTCGAGATTCTCGGCGTTCTGCCCGGCTTTCCAGGGCCACGGCAGTCAGCCATCATCGCGAAGCTGAGCGGCGCGAACGTCGAAAAGACCAGCGTGTTTGCCGGTATGTCCGGTTCGCCGGTTTACATCGACGGCAAGATCGTCGGCGCCATCGCGTTTAGTTTTCCGTTTTCGAAAGAACCCATCGCAGGAATCACGCCGATCAAGCAGATGATCGATCTCTTCGACAAGGGTTCTGAAAATCTGAAGCCAAAAGAGCCGCGAGTTGTTTCTTTCGCACAGCTGGCCGGCACTGACTGGAAGCCAAACCTGCCGAAACCCGCGATCTCGTCTGTTTCGCTGCTCGCGCCGGTTTCCGCAGGATCGCCGTTGCTGCCGCTACTCGGCCAGCAGATGGCGCCGATTGCGACGCCGCTCGTGTTCACCGGTATCAATCAGGAATCACTTTCTGCGTTTGCGCCACAGTTGGTGGCAAATGGGCTGTTGCCGGTTTCCGGCGCCGGCGGTGCAGCGCCCATCACTCCGCTCTCTGAAGTCAACGAAAACACGTTCCCGCCGGGAAGTTCCATCAGCGTGCAACTCGTTCGCGGTGACTTTTCACTCGCGGCCGCAGGCACCGTAACGTTGCGTGATGGAGATCGTATTTACGCCTTTGGTCATCCGTTTTTGAGTCTCGGTGCTTCGGACATGCCGATGAGCGAATCGTCAGTCGTCACGGTCATCTCCAACATGAACAACTCGTTCAAGCTGTCGGTGCCGGGTCGCATGGTTGGTTCGATCTCACAGGATCGTGCCTCAGGAATTTATGGCCTGCTGCGCCAGGCGCCGAAGATGATTCCCGTCAAGGTTAATCTGCACACGAGCCGCGATCGAATCGAGACCTATTCTTATGAGATGGCCAACGATTCGTTCCTGACGCCGTTGTTGCTCAACATCACGCTCTTCAGCACGATTACTTCAAGCGAGCGCGCGCTTGGTGATGCGACTATCAGCGTCAAGGGCGAGATTAAGGTCAAAGGCCAGGAGTCGATCCAAATCGATCGCCGGTTCTCGGCTGCCAACAACACGCCGATCATGGCGTCGAGCGCGATCGCCGCGCCGGTTAGCGCACTGCTGACGAGTGGTTTCGACAACGTTCAGTTAGACGGAATTACGCTCGACATCTCTTCGACCGAGACCAAGTACGCGGGCACGCTCGAGCGCATCACGCTCGATCGGACCGAAGTTCGCCGTGGTGAAAAGGTTGAGGTGCAGGCGTACGTGAGGACTGAATCGGGCAAGCAGTTTGTACAAAGAATTCCGGTGCAGATTCCGGAGGACGCGGCTTTGGGGCAGTTGCTGGTGTTTGTCGGCGACGGTGGCGCTTTGCAGGAAGGATCGCCGGCGAAGTCGTTTGTACCGCAGGATCTGAGCCAGTTGGTAAAAGCTATCAACACGGTGAAGAAGAGTGATCGGCTTTACGTGAAACTGTTTCGGATAACGAATGGAGCCGTGATTGGAACAAGCGAGCTGCCGAGCTTACCGCCGTCGATGGTCGCGACGCTCAATAGCGATCGTACGTCGGGTGGTTATACGCCGACAGTGCTCTCGCCCGTGTATGAAATGGAATTGCCGCCCGCGGAGTTTGTGATTTCGGGGCAGCAACTGATCGCGATCGATGTCGTGAGATAAATTTAGCCACGGATTTCACGGATAAACACGGATTATAAAATCTGTGTTCATCCGTGAAAATCCGTGGCTAATTCTTTTAGCTTAGTTTCGCCAGGGCGTTAATTCTTTCCCTGAACTCACCAGCCAGTAGATCGATTTCTTCCGCTGAATAATTCGCTGCGCGGAAAGCGTCCTTGATCTGATCGTCACTCAAACGCTTCAGCAGGTTACTCAGCCAGCGCGCATCTGCGACCGTGATACCTTCAAACAGCTTCTGGTTCTTTCCGCTGTAACTGAAATCGATAACATCGCCATTAACGGTCTTGATGAATTCGGCCTTCACATAGTCTGACGGCTTGTTGCGGCTACGTGATAAAAAGCCGCCTGTCTTGCCGAAGGTGGCGCCCAGATCGCTGATGATGTAACGCAGTTCGCCCTCGCCGGTAGTATCGCCACGCTTTGCGAGGATCTCGTTGTTGTCGTCTTTCATGTCCCAGTTGTTCAGCATGACCATCAGGATCTTCAGTCCGCGAAACTCAGGCGCGTTCATGAATGGGTTGTTCTCCCACATCCAGTTTCCGGCACGCTTCACACTCGCAGGGCGGGCTTCGAGACGAACATTCTCATACTCGCCTTTGCCTTCGATCTTCGCTTTCGGAACCAGGTAAGCAATCTCGGTTTCGTAACCGAGCGCCCACAACAGTCGATTAGCAGCCGTGTCAGTCTGAGCTTCCTTTCCGATCTTCGCGATCCACTCATTTCCCTTGGCATCACGGACGCGATACTTGGTCGAGAAGCCACCGGTTTTCTGTTCGATAAATGTCAACTTGCTGATATCGGGCTTCATCTCGTCGCCGCCGGCGCCGAGCAGTAGATTACGACTCTCAAGGTCGGCTGGCTCGCGCCACATGACGGGCTTGCCTGTTAGTTCCTTCTTTTCGGTCTTACTCTTATCGCCCTTTTCTTTCTTGTCTGTCTGGTCCTGGGCCATTGCTGACGAAGAAAGGACCAACATCAGAACAATCAAAAGAAATGGGTATCTTGATTTGGTACACAACATAGGCTGTTTGTCTCCCCGCAGGTTAAGTTTGCGGTGATTATAAGCAAGAAACTAGCCACGGATAAACACGGATGACACAGGTCAGAAAAACTGATCCGTGTCATCCGTGTTAATCCGTGGCTAACCTATTTCAGGGGTTTGGAGGGGTTGCGCCTTGAGGTGTGACCCAGAGCTCGACTGTGAGTTGATCTTTTGCGGGACCAACCAGGGTTACGATACGACGTTGATCGAGACCGCGTGAGTTGACCAGGTATTCGACAACTCGGCTTGCGTGATGCTGGACCTCGCCGCGTTTGCTGGTCCGTCCGGGATAGACGACGACGTACGCCGTCGCTGTCGGATCGTGTTGGAGCTCGATGCCGAAGTTATCGAGACGTGCCTTCTCGTCGTTGCGGGAGATGTCAGGATACTCGTCAAACCTGCGGCTGAACGGTTTTGGCAGCGGAATCGAGACGCCGCAGTCAGCCGAACATTCGAGGTTGTAACCACCCATCGAAAGCGATGCTCGTACGGTCTGACCCGCCAGGCCCGTCGTATCAACCTTGATTGTGTCGGTTCCTTGTCCGGAGATGATCGTTCCAGCCGATACGTTCCAGTTGTAAGCAGGTGTGACGTTTGCCGGAACTCCGCCCGTGTAGCGCGAACTGAAGGTTAGCGGCTGATCGATGGCGATATTTGTCGGACAAACAATCTCAATCGCCGGACAGACCGGTTGCACTGCGACACATGGATTCACCAGCACTGTGACAGACGAAAACGCCTGGCACGAACCCTCGCTGCCGACACTGCGAATGTCGAGTGACGCCTTGTGATAACCCGGCTTCAAGCCCGCTAAATTCCAGGTGACTTCCGCACCGTCACCATTGATTGTTCCGGCGCTGGTCGTCCACTTGTATTTAATCGGATAACCACCGGGCGAGACTGCGTTTGCCTTCAATCGCACTTGCGGGGCCCCGCCATCGGCACAGGCGCTGACGGTGTTCGCGTCGGCAGTCAAACTCAAAGTGAGCGGAGCGTTAACGGAGGAAACAGGGACAACGGTCGGCTTTTGGGCGAATGCTTGCGGCAGGGAGAACAAGGCGACCAGGGCAATTGGCGCCAGATATCCCAGCCGGAATTGATTTCTGAACATTTGCACTCCTTATGTGTGAATGGCTCCTGATAGCAGAAAGTGCCAATCGCATTTGGCTTCCATTCGGCCTATATGGCAGAGTTTAACGGGATGAGATCGATTCTCTTAATCTGCGCCGTGTGGCTAATGTTATCGGCGGTCGGTTGCAATCGCAGCGGTCAGCAAAGCACGAATAATAGTGCCGGAGGCCCGCCAGTGTCCAACGGTATTGCGGAAGACCGCACCCGGGCGCGCGGGCTTTTGGATAAGGGAAAAGAGTTGTACCTGAAAGACCAGGACGCCGAGGCCGTGCTGGCGTTCATGGAGGCCGTGCGGCTGGATCCGGACCTAGCGGAGGCGCATTTCCGGCTGGCGCTGGGCTTCGAGTCTCTGGGGAAGAGTGAAGAAGCCGAAGATGAGTACAAAAAGGCAGTTGCGGCTTATAAGAAGTATTTAGACGAGAATCCCGACGATGCCGAGGCTCATTACGCTCTCGGACAGACTTATGCTGGGTTGAGTCAGTACAGTGACGCCATTCGTGAATATCGCGAGGCCACGAAACTGAAAGAAAACGACGCCGATATGTATTACGACCTTGGGGTCGCGTATACGAAATTGGCCCAGTATGACGCGGCGGCTGCGGCTTTCTCGAAGTCGCTGGAGATCGACCCGGATTTCTATCGCGCGCAGGATGGCCTGGACGAGGCCAAAGAGGGTATCAAGCGAATTCGGGTCGGCCGGAAGCACCAGGCAGATCTTTTGAAGAAGCAGAAGGAAGAAGAGGAGAAGAAGGCGGCTGCCGGCACAGCCTCCCCGGCTCCGTAGCATCATGGCGACCTACACACCACCACCATACTTCCCGCAGGGCTCACTGGCCCCGCCGGACAAGAGACGTTATCGAAGATTCAAACTCCTGATGACCCTCCTGGCACTGGTTCTGATCATCCTGATTGCCGCCGCCGGCTACGGGATCTGGTATTTAATTAAATGGGCGCTTTAATCTAGAACAAGTCAGGAAGAGGGGCTTGCCCCCGCTCTCCATTGCTCTCAGAGCGGGGGCAAGCCCCTCTTCCTGACTTGTTCTATTTTCAGTGGCTTGTTCTATTTACACAGTCGTGCGCTTGACACGAACTGTCAGCATCCGTATAGTCTCCCGTTTCGGGCTCAAGGTCTGAAGCAAACAAGCAACGTCCAGTTGGTTCTGTCGGGGTGGAGGCGTTGCTCGACCATCAGCAATAACGGTCGTTTGACAATTATTGTGGCGTAATAGTAAGAGTCGCGACGCTCAAATTAGGGTCGCCCCAACGCTTACTCGCGCAGAAGGAAACTTCTCGCCCATGAATGCGACGCCACAGAAAAGTTTCGGCTTAAGGGAAGCCACGATCCACACCCGCCGCTCAATTAGCGAAATCAGAACGTCCCTATAACTAATTTCTTAACAGGGCAGCCGCCTGCGCTGACTGCCGGACTGGTTCCGGAAAGAGGCAGGCAAGGGGCCTTTTTGCGCGTCTAACGCGCTTTGGATTTAACGAGGGAAACACGTGCCGACGATAAATCAGCTTGTTCGCAAAGGTCGCCAGCAGGTCAAGTACAAGACGGCCAGCCCAGCGCTACAGAGTTCACCTCAGAAGCGTGGTGTCTGCACCCGTGTCTACACGCAAACGCCGAAGAAACCGAACTCGGCGCTGCGCAAAGTCGCGCGCGTGCGCCTGACCAACGGCATCGAGGTAACCACCTACATCCCCGGTGTTGGTCACAACCTGCAGGAGCACTCGATTGTCCTTATTAGAGGTGGCCGCGTGAAGGATCTCCCCGGTGTCCGCTATCACGTGATTCGCGGCACGCTTGACTCGGTCGGCGTTGCCGATCGCAAGCAGGGACGCTCGAAGTATGGAGCCAAGCGACCGAAGCAGAGTGCTAAATAACGAGAGAGATATATGCCAAGACGACGAGTAGCCGAACGACGCGACGTACTTCCTGACCCGGTTTACAACAGCCCGCTGGTAACCAAATTCATCAGTGGCGTGATGTGGGCGGGCAAGAAGAGTGTGGCCGAAAGCATTTTCTACGACGCCATGAAGTCTATTGGCGACAAGACGGGCGAAGAGCCTTTGAAGGTTTTCAAGCGAGCTATCGACAACGTCAAGCCCACGGTTGAAGTGAAGTCGCGACGCGTTGGTGGTTCGACTTACCAGGTTCCGATCGAGGTACACCAGGAACGGCGCGGTGCCCTGGCAATTCGCTGGATCGTCTCCTACGCGCGCGGCCGCGGCGAAAAGACGATGACTGATCGTCTGGCGGCTGAAATTCTCGACGCGGCTAACAACCGCGGCAACGCGGTGAAGAAGAAAGAAGACACGCACCGCATGGCGGACGCCAACAAGGCTTTCGCGCACTATAAGTGGTAAAGAAAGTATAGGTCCTATAGGTCTTATAGGTCCTATTTAAGACAATGGCTAAGCAAGATTTAAGCAAGTTCAGGAATATCGGCATCATGGCCCACATCGATGCCGGTAAGACCACCACCACCGAACGTATCCTTTATTACACGGGTATCACGCACAAGATTGGCGAGGTACACGAGGGTACGGCGACGATGGACTGGATGGAGCAGGAACAGGAGCGCGGTATCACTATCACCAGCGCTGCAACCACCTGTTTCTGGGAAAGAAACGGCGTCGATCATCGCATCAATATCATCGACACGCCGGGCCACGTCGATTTCACGATGGAAGTGGAGCGCTCGCTCCGCGTGCTCGACGGTGCTGTCGCTGTGTTTGACGGCGTTGCCGGTGTCGAGCCGCAGTCAGAAACTGTCTGGCGCCAGGCTGACAAGTATGGCGTCCCCCGTATTTGCTTCATCAACAAACTCGATCGCGCCGGCGCGTCGTTCGATCGCTCGTTTGAGTCGATCATCACTCGCCTCGGCGCAAATCCGGTAGCTATCCAGATCCCAATCGGTCTCGAGGATCAACTCAAGGGCGTCATCGATCTGATCGCGATGAAGGGGTTGATCTGGAAAGACGAATCCAAGGGCTCTGAATACGAAGTCGTCGAGATTCCGGAAGACTTGAAAGACGCCGCCGCTGCCGCACGTGAAAAGCTGATCGAGGCCGTGGCGAGTGTTGACGATGGCTTGATGCACAAGTACATCGAAGGCGAAGAGATTTCCGAGCCGGAGATTCGCAAGGCACTTCGTGCCGGAACTATCGGACTGAAACTCGTGCCCGTCGTCACCGGCTCAGCGTTCAAGAACAAAGGCGTACAGACGCTGCTCGATGCAGTGGTCGACTACCTTCCGTCGCCGCTCGATATTCCTCCGGTTGAAGGTGTCAATCCGAAGACGAATCAGGTTGAGACGCGTCCTCCCGATGCGAGTGCGCCGTTTTCCGGGTTGGTTTTCAAGATCATGGCTGACAAGCACCTCGGCCAGCTGTCGTTCGTACGCATTTACAGCGGCACGATCAAAGCCGGTTCCTACGCTTACAACCCAATTAAGGACACCAAAGAACGCGTCGGCCGCTTGATGCGCATGCACGCGAACAAGCGCGAGGACATTGAAGATGCGAGCGCGGGTGAAATCATCGCCATTGGCGGCATGAAGCAAGTCACCACCGGCGACACGGTTTGTGACGACAACAAGCCGATCGTGCTCGAAGCGATGGAGTTTCCGGCGCCTGTTATTCGTGTGGCTGTCGAACCGAAGACGCGTCAGGATCAGGACAAGCTCGGCGTCGCGTTGAATCGCCTGGCCCAGGAAGATCCCTCGTTCAATGTCTCCACCGATCAGGAGACCGGACAGACGATCATCGCCGGCATGGGTGAACTGCACCTCGAGATCATCGTCGATCGCATGAAGCGCGAGTTTGGCGTTGACGCCAACGTCGGCAAGCCGCAGGTTGCTTACCGCGAGACGATTACCAAGCCGGCGCCCGGGAAAGAGATCTACAAGAAGCAGACTGGCGGTCGTGGTCAGTTCGGTCACGTCGAGATCGAGATTGAGCCCGCTCCCGGCGAAGGTTTCGTGTTCGAAAACGAGATCACGGGTGGCGCGATTCCGAAGGAGTACATCAAGCCGACTGAGCAGGGCATTCGCGATGCGATGGAGCGCGGATTCCTCGCCGGTTACGAAATGGTGGATATCAAGGTCCGGCTCGTATTTGGTAACTATCACGAAGTCGACTC
The DNA here is from genome assembly GCA_036379695.1 of Pyrinomonadaceae bacterium. Taxonomy (GTDB): domain Bacteria; phylum Acidobacteriota; class Blastocatellia; order Pyrinomonadales; family Pyrinomonadaceae; genus PSRF01. The sequence continues at coordinate 8,705 of DASVGE010000307.1, forward strand.
GGATGAGCGCTCGTTCCACATTGCCGGCTCGCTGGCGTTTCAGGATGCGGTGAAAAAAGCCGGTCCGGTGTTGCTCGAACCGATCATGCGCGTTGAAGTGGTCACGCCAAACGACTACACCGGCGCAGTCAATGGCGATCTCAATTCACGACGCGGCCGGATCGAGAGCATGGAGCCCAGAGTCGGCGGCGCGCAGGTGATCACCGCCTTCGTTCCGCTATCAGAGATGTTTGGTTACACGACCGATTTGCGATCGGCGACGCAGGGACGTGCCACCTCAACCATGCACTTCGAGCGCTACGAACAGGCGCCGAAGAATATTGCGGAAGAGGTGATTGCAAAGGTCCAGGGGGTTGCAAAGTAGCGGCGCGGGAGTGGCACAGGCTCACACGGTCTGTGCCTTTTCTTTTAACTAAAATTGCAGACTGAGTCTGCGCACACGGGGATAAAAAGATGTCGAAGGAAAAATTTGACCGTTCCAAGCCGCACGTGAACATCGGAACGATTGGGCACGTGGATCACGGCAAGACGACGTTGACGGCAGCGATCACCAAGGTTTTGGCGAAGCACAATCCGAAAGTGCAGTTTG
>DASVGE010000308.1:0-8020 GCA_036379695.1 Pyrinomonadaceae bacterium
TGCCAAGGCACCGCACTCCAAGGAGACGTCCAGTGACACAGTTTTGGCATTGCTAGCCACGTCCAAAGTTGTTAACATCTGGCCCATCGCATAACTTAGGACGCCCGCTTCACTCGAAGGCGATTCACCTTTGCCGCATTCCTGACGGGCCGGCTCCAGTTTAGTTCTTAATTGAGATAGCTGCCTGGCAGCTTTGCCCCGACCTCAATGAGAGAATGTCCCGACTGCTTCAGTTGTTATAACGACTCCGTGGCCAAGTGTCCGGCAGATGGGCGCTCGACTTTCAACTCGTTGCCCGGTGATCTGGCATTGGAAGGTAAGTATGTGCTGGAACGCCGGCTTGGCGAAGGCGGGATGGGCGTCGTCTACAAGGCCCACCATCGATTCCTGAAAACCACTCGTGCCATCAAGATAATCAGGCCGGAGCTCGTCGGTAACGATTCTTCTTTCGCCACTCGTTTCCACCAGGAAGCAATGGCTGCTGCGGCGATTGGTCATCCCAACATCATCTCGGTGCCAGACTTCGGGTTTCTCGAGGAAAAGATCCCTTTTATCGTGATGGAATTCATCGAGGGCATCTCACTTCAGGACCTGATGATTAACGAAGGGCGATTCACTCCGGAAAAGGCGCTCGAATATATTCGACCGATAGCGTCAGCCGTGGGCGCTGCTCACGCGCACGGCATAGTTCATCGTGATCTCAAACCTTTGAACATCATGATTACGAACACCGGCGCCGTGCGAGAGCAGATTCGAATACTTGATTTTGGACTGGCAAAAATTAAATCGGCGGACCTGTTGGGCTCTTTCGTTGGCGCCAAGACAACGGGCATCATCGGTTCACCTTATTACATGTCGCCGGAGCAGTGGTCCGAAGAGGAAACCGACAAGCGATGTGACATCTACAGCCTCGGCATAATCCTCTACCAGATGCTGATGGGCGACGTGCCTTTCAAGGGTTCCTCACTTCCGGCTGTGATGAAACAGCATTTGATGACTCCGCCTCCTCGCATGGCCGGCATCTCGCCGCCACTGGAGCGAGCGGTCCATCATGCGCTCGAAAAGAAAACCAAGCTGCGCACGGCTTCAACTGAAGACCTGATTGCGGAACTCGAGCAGGCCATTCTGGAACCAGCAGTCGCCGCAAAACCTAAACCAAAACCACGCGCTAAACCAAAGGCAGTAACACCACCTAAACCAAAAGCTGCCGCCGCGCCACGCGCAAGACAAGAGCTGGACACGATCAAGGACCCGCCTACACCCAAACGAGTTGAAGTGGAAGTGGTCGCATCAGACACGCCGCACCCGGCGTCACGCGAAACCGAGTTATTGCGAAAGACAACGCAAAAGATCAGAAGGAAGTCTGCGCCCCGCGCTCCCCGGGAAAGTCAGGAAACGAAAGAGATTTTGCCTGTTGAAGCTCCTCCTTTATATCGACAGGCAACGCCACCGGCGCTTCCGGGACGAGTAGCGATCGCGCAGCACAGTATCGTTAATGGGTTTTTACGCAAACGATTCATGTTGCCGATCGCGGCAGGTCTCGTGATCGTCGGAGTGATAGGTCTTTTTTCTGTTATTTACTTTAGTCCGAACGGTGAAAACCTCATCGCCGGAGGGGCCATACCAGCGACGGCGAATTCATCGCGCGACATGGTCCTGATCGAGGGCGGCACTTTCACGATGGGTTCGGATAACGCAGGTGACGAACAGAAAGGAACTCACTCCGTTACCGTAGGTTCGTTTTATATCGATAGAAATGAAGTGACCAATGCGGAGTATGCAGAGTTTGTAAAAGCCACCGGCCATCCCGCGCCCACGATTAACAAGTCCGATCCTTATACCCGGGGAAGTTACTGGAAACCATGGAATGGAAGTGATCCGCCTAAAGGTCGTGAACATTGGCCCGTTTGTAATGTCTCTGCGAAGGACGCTGAAGCCTTCGCGCAGTGGTTGTCGAGTCGGGATGGCGTCAGGTATCGATTACCGACAGAAGAAGAATGGGAGTTCGCCGCGCGCAATGGATCCAGGGGCACACTCTTTCCGTGGGGTGATTCATGGCAGGAAGGAGTTGCTAATCTCAACGGCAAAGCGAGTCCGAAAGATGTGGGATCGTTTCCGCAGGGCGCTACGCAAGCCGGCGTGCTGGATATGGTTGGTAACGCCTGGGAATGGACGTCATCAAAAGCGAAGTTTTACGACGGCAGACCTGTGCAGGATGATCCGAATGGGCGTGTGAGACGAGGCGGCTCCTTTGCCGACATAATGCAAACGAGTTTTCAAGATGCGACGGATCGTGGTTGGTTAGGTGACGAACACTACAAGTTTCCCACCATCGGGTTCCGGCTTGTACGTGATCGGCAGTAACTCCTCAGATAACCTACTAATTCACAATGAAGCCCATTAATCATCGCCGGTTGGCACTCCTCTTATCGGTGCTGCTTGTCCTGCCGTTCTGTGAAGTACGAAACCAGGCTGAGGAAACTGCTTCAGTAAGAACCGACTATCAGGCTGAAGTAGGCCATCCGATTTACGTAATCGCCGCGCCACCGCAAAACAAAATACCGCCGCGGCCGTTGGACATTCCCGTTGTCTCAACCCGAACTCCTCCTACCGAAACCATCAGTGAGGCTGATCTCAAGTTGCCATTTGATATGCCCGCCGCTCGGGCGGTGAGAATCGGCTTCGGCTTGCTTGCCGACTCGGCTGTGCAAATGGCGTTGGTTTATTTTCAGGCGGCACAAAAAGAGCAGCCAGACTCGGTGGAAGTTAAGACCGGCCTGGCCCACTGCTATTACGAACTCAAGCGTGACGATGAAGCGCTGGCGCTTTACAGGGAAGTCATCGCTCAAAACGCCGGCGCCTGGGACGTTCAGTACAAACTCGGCCGCATTTATCTTGAACGCGGAAATTATCCGGAAGCTGTTGAGGCGTTCAATAATGCACTCAAGCTCAAGCCCGACGACCCTGAGATTATTAGTGGGTTAGGTGTCGCTTTAACGAAGAGTGGCAAAAACACAGAGGCGATACCTTATCTTTCGCAAGTGGTGGAAATGAATCGTTACATCCAGCAGGATTTTTACAACCTGGGTGAGGCTTACGCGAACGAAGGGCAGTGGTCAAAGGCTGCTGAAATCTTCAAGAAGGGCGCTGAGACCAAAGCGCTTGACCCCAATGGTTTCTTCTACTGGGGAACAATGCTCTTTAACGATGACAGACCCGAAGAAGCTTTCCCTATTTATCAAATAGCGAAACAGAAAGACCTCAAACAAAACCACTGGAGAACGTCACTTTACCTCGCCGACATCTACAGACTTCGCGGCGACCTTACACAGGCTCTAGGCTCGTACCGGCAGGTGCTGAAAGACAAACCCGATCACGTCGAATCACTCTTTCATGCCGGTTACATCTGCTTCAAGCTGAACCAGCGAGGCGAAGCATTGCAGTTGTTCCAAAAACTGCTGGCTATCGATCCAAAGCATGCAGGGGCGGGTGCAAATGTAGCTGCGCTCGAAGCGCGTGAGAACGAGTTTCGTAAATCGAGAAAGGAACCGACTCCGGGAGTCACACTGCGGGACGTCGCGCAAGCAAATCCGAATAGCGCCGAAGCACATACAAACCTCGGTGCACAATTGATCACCGAAGAAATTTATCCTGAAGCAGTGACGACGCTTCAGAAAGCGGTGACGCTCAAACCTGATTCTGCCGCGGCTCACTACAACCTCGGATTGGCACAGTTAAAGGTCGGTGACTTTCAGAACGCGGTCACCTCAACGACGAAGGCTCTCGAGCTCACACCCAACTGGCCCGACGCGTACAACAATCTCGGACTTGCTTACGCCGGCGTGCAAAAGTGGGATGAGGCGGTTAATGCGTATCGTGAAGCGATCCGCATCATTCCCGATTACGCCGGTGCTCTTTTCAACCTGGGCATCGCTTACGTGAGGTTGGGCCAGGGCTCGCAGGCTCTGCCGCTGGTGGAAAAGTTAAAGCCGATGAACTGGGATCTTCAGGCAAGGTTGTGGAACGAGATTCACAACATCAAAATCCCAGCCGCTGAGCCGCCCAAACCTTAACTTTTTCGCCACGGATTTTCACGGATAAACGCGGATCGCAGCCGTGTTTCTCCGCCGCTGTTGCCGTATACTGTTGCCAAAAGCTTTAGAAATACGAGGTTCAAGTCATGTCTAGAAGTAAAGTTCTCTTTGCCGCGCTGTTTCTGTTTTTAACAGTGTCGGTGGTTAACGCGTACACGGTCGTCATGCGTGATGGGCGGCGTGTCGAGATTCCGAACGAGTTTACCGTGACAAATTCAACGCTGACCTACGATGTGGGTAACGGCATTCAGATAACGCTGCAACTCAACACCGTCGATATTGCCGCAACTGAGCGTGCTAACAAGGAAACTCAGGGAGCGTTACTGAGGAAAGCGACTGAGCCGCAGGCTTCCGTCGAGCCCGCTCCACGCCGTAGTAGTGCGCAGCGCTCAGTCACGAATGCGGATCTCGAGAAATTCCGGAGCGCGCGTGTTAAGAGTGAAAACGAATACGAAAACCGCCGCAAGGAATTAGGCCTGCCTTCGATGGAAGAGCGACGACGCGAGGTCGCGCTGATTGAAGACCGCACGCTGGAGTACGTGCGCAACCTGCGCGCGCAGGAGGAGGCTTTGTGGCGCAGTAGAGCCGAGGCTTTGCGCGCCGAGGCGGCAGCCAACGAAGCGCGGATGGGCGCCGTGCGTCAGGCTCCGGTTGAAATACCCTGGGCCTACCCCTACGGCGGATTTCCTGCGTTTGGTTCATTCGACAATTTCGGTTTTGGAATCACGAGTGGCCCATTTGGACGGTTCAGACGATTTCAGCCTTCACCGTTTGACAATTTTCTGTCCACGCCGATAACTCCGTTTCCCAGAGTTCCGTTTACCCGAAAGAACGTGTTCACACCGAGAGTGAATATCAATCCCCAGCCCGTTCACAGAGGACACGGACGACGCAGATGACCTGGGAGACAATTATCGGTCTCGAGATACATGCGCAACTGAGTACCGAGTCAAAAATCTTCTGCGGTTGCGCCACACGCTTCGGCGACGAGCCTAACGCCAATACCTGTCCGACGTGTCTCGGCTTGCCCGGCGCATTGCCGGTGTTGAATCGACGCGTCGTCGAACTCGGCGCGCGTGCCGCCCTCGCGCTGGGACTACATATCAACCACAAGTCGATCTTCGCGCGTAAGAATTACTTCTATCCTGACTTGCCGAAGGGCTACCAGATCTCACAATACGATCAGCCTTTCTCCGCTAACGGTGAGCTCGAAATCATGACCGCTGAGCGCGATGAAGCTGGTCATCCGATGGAATGGCGTCCCAGGAAAATCCGCATTACGCGACTGCACCTCGAAGAAGACGCGGGCAAGAACGTTCACGAAGGTCTGCCGGACGTCGATCGTTATTCTTATATCGATCTCAATCGCGCCGGTGTGCCGCTGGCAGAGATCGTTACTGAGCCTGACTTTCGTTCGTCGTGGGAAGCTTACGACTACGTCAACCACGTGCGCCGTGCGCTGCAATGGGTGGGCGCGTCGGAAGCCGACATGGAGAAAGGCAACCTGCGTTGTGAGGCAAACGTCTCGGTGCGGCGCGCGGGTGAAGAGAAGTTTGGCACGAAGGTCGAGTTGAAGAACTTGAACTCGGTTCGGTTCATGCAACGCGCGATCGAGTATGAAGTCGCACGACACATCAAAGTTCTCGAATCCGGTGGACGGTTAACGCAGGAGACCCGGCTTTGGGACGACCGCGCGATGGAAACTCGCGTCATGCGTACTAAAGAAGAGGCGCATGACTATCGTTACTTTCCGGAGCCGGATCTCCAGCCGTTGATCGTGTCGGAGGAGCTTGTCGAAGAAATACGACGCGCAATGCCGGAGCTGCCCGAGAACCGGCGCAAGCGTTTTGGTGAGCAGTATGGTTTGAGTTACGCGGACGCTTCGCAACTAGTTTCGGACCGATCGCTGGCTGACTATTACGAAGCGGCAGCAGAGGCCTCGGGCAATCCACGTGCGACGGCAAACTGGATTCGTTCCGAATTGCAGCGCGAACTCGAAGCCAACAACCTTTCGGCCGCAGACTCACCGGTGCCGCCGCAGGAGTTGGGAACGTTGGTGCGTCTGATTGACGAGGGAAAGATCAGTGGCAAACAGGGAAAAGACGTTCTGGTTGAGATGTTCAAGACCGGAAAGCCGGCCCAAACGATCATCGAAGAACAAGGCCTGGTCCAGGTAAGCGACACGGGTGAGATCGACGCGCTCATCGACAGTGTGATCGCTGCGAATCCGGATCAAGTTGCCAACTATCGTTCCGGCAAAGAAGCGCTGCTTGGTTTCTTTGTGGGCCAGGTGATCAAGGCGTCGAAGGGCAAAGCGAATCCTAAAGTCGTCAACGAAAGATTACGAGCAAGGTTGCAGGGTTGAAGTGATGGATCTGAAAACCAAGACAGCGATTGTTACCGGCGGAACGAGGGGCATTGGACGCGCGATTGCAAACGAGCTTGTGTCTGCGGGGATGGCAGTTGCGATCACGGGGCGCGACGAAGACGTCCTCGAGAAAACAGTCTCACAAGTGAATCGACGAAAGTCCGGCATCGCAAAAGGTTATATCTGCGACGTGCGTGATTACGAGCAGGTGAGGTCAGTCTTTGCCGCGATTGCTGCGGATGTTGGTGGCATCGATGTTCTCGTTAACAACGCCGGCATCGGGCTCTTCTCGCCGGTTGAGTCGATGAATCCCGAGGATTTCCGCGCCGTACTCGAAACGAATCTGTTTGGGGTTTTTTACTGCTGCCATGAAGCGATCCCGCTGATGAAGCAGCGAGGCGGTGGCTATATCATCAATATCTCATCGCTGGCGGGCGCCAACGCGCACCCGCGGATGGCTGCTTACAACGCTTCCAAGTTTGGCTTGAACGGGTTCAGCGAGGCGCTGATGCAGGAAGTCAGGCACGACGGGATCAAGGTGAGTTACATCATGCCCGGTTCCGTGAACACGGAGTTTGGCGGTGACGAGCCGAGCGATGAAAAGAGCTGGCAACTTCAACCCGTTGATGTTGCGCAAGTGGTAATGGATCTGCTCGCGTATCCCGATCGCGCGCTGCCGAGCCGCGTTGAGATTCGACCCAGCCGTCCTCCAAAGAGATGAAATGCGAGCCGTAGTTCAGCGCGTGACGCGTGCCAGCGTTACGATCGATGGAGAGATTGTCGGCGAGATCGGAAACGGTCTCGTCGTTTTGTTGGGTATTGCTCGCGACGACACGAAGGACGACGCTGATTATCTTGTACCGAAGATCGTTGCGCTGCGGATCTTTGATGACACGGACGGTCGCATGAATGTGTCAGTCAAAGATATCGACGGCGGGCTGTTGGTTGTGTCGCAGTTCACGTTGTATGGCGACGTGCGGCGCGGATTGCGACCCTCGTGGAGCGACGCCGCCGCGCCCGAGATCGCAGAGCCTTTGTATGATTATTTTGTCGAGAGTATTCGAAAGCTGCTCGGGCGAGTTGAAACCGGCAGCTTCCGCAAGACGATGCAGGTGGAACTGGTCAACGATGGTCCAGTGACAATCCTGCTCGACAGCCGCAAGACGTTTTAGATCGGCATTGCAGCCCTGCACGAGATGGCACGGGCTTGCCCCGTGGAGTGTTCACGCTCGCTGCTATACAAGAAAAAAAGAACGCTTGGATGCCACGGGCTTGTCCCGTGGAGGTTCACGCTCGCTGCTATACAAGAAACAAAATAAGAACGCTTGGATGCCACGGGCTTGCCCCGTGGAGGTTCACGTTCCTGGCTATGTAGCGACGAACGCGAAACTCCACGGGGCAAGCCCGTGGCATCTTTAATTAGGTTAGCTGTTGTGTTAGCGACGAACGCGAAACTCCACGGGGCAAGCCCGTGGCATCTTTAATTAGGTTAGCTGTTGTGTTAGCGACGAACGCGAAACTCCACGGGGCAAGCCCGTGGCATCTTTAATTAGGTTAG
>DASVGE010000309.1:0-3921 GCA_036379695.1 Pyrinomonadaceae bacterium
CTCTTCCTGACTTGTTCTCTTTTTGAGGGCGCCTTGATGCGGAACAAGTCAGGAAGAGGGGCTTGCCCCCGCCCGATGAAACCTGAATTTCATTTGTTACGAATAACTGGGGTAGCATTGGTAGCTCATGCCGGGAGTTGAAGAATACGTCGGCGAGGTGCTGGATGATAAGTACCGCCTCGAACACCTGCTGGGAAAAGGCGGGATGGGGGCGGTGTACCTGGCGACTCACCTCGGCACGGAACGCTACGTCGCCCTCAAGCTGATCTCGCCTCAGTTCATGCGCAACAACGAGTTTGTCGAACGCTTTAAACGCGAAGCGCGCGCGGCGGGACGGCTGCGTCACCCGAACGTGGTTGACGTAACCGATTTTGGTTTTGCGCGCGTGAAAGCGGGTCAGGTCGCTTACCTCGTGATGGAGTACCTCGACGGCTGCACGCTCGGTGATGTTCTGTCTGAAGAGAAACGTTTGCCGCTCGAGTGGGTCGCCGACATTCTCGATCAGGTTTGTTCCGCGGTTCACGAAGCACACCAGCAGGGCATCATCCATCGCGATCTCAAGCCCGACAACATCTGGCTCGAACCGAATCGCCTCGGAGGTTATCGCGTCAAAGTTCTCGACTTCGGCATCGCTAAACTCCGTGAAGCTGGTGCGCCTGCGCCGGACGACGATCCCGGCGCAACGATTATTGACGACGTTGCTGCTGCAGCGGCGGCATCGCTCACGAACGCGCACCTTGAATCCGACACGTTGCTCCGGCCCGGTGACGAACCACAGGCGCAAGGATTGAAGATCAAAGCCGGTGGTGAGGGTGTGGGAACGTTGCTACAGGACTCGCTTACCAAAGCAGGCGCTAGTGCGGCAGAAGACGATGGCACGTTGCTTTTCGAGCACGGAACACGCTCGTTTGGTGGAAATCCGCATCGCACAACTGCGGAGCAGGGATCGGCGCTGACTCGCGTCGGCGCGATCATGGGCACACCGCTCTACATGTCGCCCGAACAGTGTGGCGGCGGTTACGTCGACACGCGCTCGGATATTTACAGCCTGGGCGTGATTGCGTACCAGATGCTGGCCGGCGAGCCCCCGTTCTCCGGCAACACGTCGGTGGTTATGCGCGCGCATCGCGAGCAGCAGCCGAAAGATCTGCGCGAGAGTGCCGGTAAGATCCCGAAACGAGCCGCGAGTGTTGTGATGTCGGCGTTGGCGAAGAACCCGGCCGAGCGTCCACAAACGGCGTTTGCGTTTGCGAGTGCCTTGCGCGCCCATAGCGAAGGGGTCGGGGTGCTCTATCGACGCGCTTTCGCCCTGTACAGCGAGTACTTTCCGAAGTTCATCAAGCTCAGTTTGATTGCACACGTGCCAATGATTGTCACCGGCATTCTGCTGATCGGTGCGTTCCTCTGGTACAAGTACTGGCTACCCGCAGGAATAGTCGGGAAAGTGGCGGTGTCCGCAACGATCGGAATCCTCAGTTTGTTGAAATTGGTGGCGACTACCATCTCAGCGGGCATCATCTCGGGAGTGACAGCCGTAATCATTACCCAACTGGCAGCGGCGCCCTTACGACCGGTCAAGCTGCGCGAGTCGTTTGCGGTTCTGCGTAAACAGTGGCGTGCATTTTTCAAGACGTTGACCAGGGTCACACTTTGGATAATGTTCGGAATGATTCTGCTGTTCATTCCGGGCATGGTTCTGTGGATTCGTTACTCGCTGTATGCTCCGGTAGTACTTATCGAAGGACTCGAAGGCAAAGCCGCGATGCGACGCGCGCGGGAACTTGCATCGCGCTCCTGGAGAACGGTGATTGTTGTTTCGCTACTCCAGTTGGCAATCCCGATGACGGTCAGCTTCTTTTTGGGGTTCATGGCGGGACGGTCACAGGCCGGGAAGAACACGGTCGTGGCGCAGATCTATCGTCAGGTCCTGGATCTCGCAAACATCTTCGTGGTCCCGTTAATCTCGATCGTTCCGGCGCTGCTGTATGTCAAGATGCGTCAACTCGGAGGTGAGTCGCTGACCAGTGCCTGGGCGCAGATCGAAGAACGCGACGAGAAGCAAAGCGCGTGGCAGAAACGCATGCGCACACGGCTCAGCCTGCATACTCCCACCAGCCACAAGATCACTACCACGGATCCCCGCTGATCCGTGTAAATCCGATCTACACAGATCAGCGTAATCCGTGGTTACTTTTTACTTCGTTCAGCGAGTGCTCGAGGAGGCGAATGTACGCATTCTTGTATAGGCTGGACAAAGCCTCGTAATTCCGATTTCGAAAGTGGGACTGCCGAGTCCCGCTACCGAAACCGCCTAGGGCAAATTTACCCCACCTTCATCCGAGTTCTCATTTGAGCGTCAGCCAAAACTGGTAAAAATCCCTTATTTTCGCTAATCTCCACCGCGAACAGCCTATCCGTTTGGTGGTGGCACAGGCTTTGATTTGCGCCAACGCGGAGAACTGTACTAGTGGGTGCGTGAAGTTTTTAGCTAACTCGTTCCAAGTTACTTCGCGCGCGCATCACCGCTCTCTCAAGCAAAGGCTACTACAGCTCTCCAAAAATTTTCTGAAGTAAAAGACTATGGATATCAAGCGACCCCCAAAATCAAAGCTCAAGAAGAAAATTCGCAACGCCGTCATGATCGTCATCGGTCTGGCTGCCATCGGCGGAATCACCTATGGATTAACCAAGTTGAAACCGGCGGCGCCGACACTCGATCGCTCGACGGCGGTGATCGAGACCGTCAAACGCGGTGAGATGGTGCGCGACGTGCGCGGCAACGGAACCCTGGTTCCGGATGTGACGCGCTGGGTGCCGGCTCCTGCTGACGGACGCGTCGAGCGAATTCTTCTGAAAGCGGGCGTCGAAGTTGCTCCATCCACGGTCATCGCCGAACTCTCCAATCCCCAGCTCGAACAGCAGGCTACGGACACTGAGTTTCAGGTCAAAGCTGCCGAAGCCGATCAGGAAAATCTGAAAGTGCGCCTAGAAAGCGAGACGATGACTCAGAAGGCTGCGATAGCCACCATCAACGCGCAGTACAGCCAGGCAAAATTACAACTCGATGCCGACGAAGTACTGGGGAAGCAGGGCTTGGTGGCCGACCTGCAACTAAAGATCTCGCGGGTGAATGTTCAGGACCTCGCAAACAGGTTGAAAGTTGAGCAGGAACGACTGGCAGTCAGCGCGAAGTCGACGAAAGCACAGTTGAATGCAGCAACTTCACGTCTGGAACAGTTGCGTGCGCTTTCCACATTACGACGCCAGGAGGTTGAGGCGTTGAAAGTGCGAGCAGGCGGAACCGGCGGCGTGCTCCAGCAAGTTCTCGTAACCGAAGGTCAGCAAGTTACGCCTGGAACAAACATCGCCCGCGTTGCGGATCCGACGTCGTTGAAAGCCGTGTTGAGAGTTCCCGAAACGCAGATCAAAGACATGCGAGTTGGGCAGCCGGTTATCGTCGACACGCGCAACGGCTTGATTGAAGGCCAGGTTTCGCGCATCGACCCGGCGGCTCGTGAGGGAACTTTCGAGATTGACGTCTCGTTGAACGGTCCGTTGCCGGCGAGCGCGCGTCCCGATCTCAGTGTTGACGGGACGATCGAACTCGAGCGACTGAAAGACGTTTTGAAAGTAGGCAGGCCGGCTTTTGGTCAGGCGCAACAGACGATCGGAATGTTTGTACTGACACCTGACGGCAGCGAGGCCGAGCGCCGAACAGTGAAACTCGGGCGCAACTCGGTCAGCACTATCGAGATCATCGAGGGCCTCCGCGAAGGCGAGCAGGTGATTATTTCCGACACCTCGGCACTGGATAGCTATAACCGGATCCGGATTCGTTGATAACCGCTCTGGGGCCTCCTTGGAGTGCGGCGGCTTGCCGCCGCTTTGGCCTCGATCAAGCGTCATCGATAACAAAGCGGC
>DASVGE010000310.1:0-19151 GCA_036379695.1 Pyrinomonadaceae bacterium
CTCGCGAGCAAGTCCCACATGCGGCTGATCTGGGCCGACTCGAGTTCGGCGTCGGTCATTGTCGGGTGGGCCTGGAAGTGATAGCGGCCGAGAGTCTCGTGTAGATCGTGAAACAGCATCGCGCCCGAGACGACTAAAACATCGACGAAGCGGTTCTTGATCACGTAGGCCAGCAGGCGTCGCATGCCGGCGGGGATGAGCGCGCCTGAAGCGGCGACCATGATCGTGGTGTTGTCGCCGAGCATGTCTAGCCAGATGCGGTGCGCTTCCGCGAGCTGCCGTCCGCCAAAACCTATCCCTTCCATTTTTTCGAGGAGTCCGGCCACCGAACGATCGCGATCGACCTGAACTGGGCGTGTGGGAGTGGTCAAGTACTTCGATGCTTTAGGTTTGCGTTGAGTGACCATGCAGGTTGTCAACCTCTCGAACTGTAGCGTTTTACGGATCGATAGTTTTGCGTATTACATTTTTAATAATCGGTTCGGCGTCGCGAACGAGCCTTGACTCCGTTGACGGCAAGATACGTGTAGGCGTCGTAACGAGATTCGTAGAACTGGGCCAACTCGGCGCCTTCAGCTTCGCTCAACTCTCCGTCTTTCACACGACGAGTGATTAAGCGGCGGAATCCGTCGTGCAGCAGGCTACGCTCGTAACGCGCGCGCTCGGCAGCACCGCCGACCGTGGTCCCCTTGATGACTTTCTTGATGAGAAAACCTTCCTCGTCGATGTGTATGTGAGCTTCGTGAGGAGCACCGAAAAGATTGTGATTGTTTCCCATCACTTCCTGGTATGCGCCCACCAGCATGAACGCCAGGTAGTACGGCTCCTCGGGATTAAGGGCGTGCAGCTCGAGCACTTGTTTGACGTCATGCAGATCGACAAACTTGTCGACCACGCCGTCTGAGTCACACGTGATATCGCAAAGCGTCGTGTACTCCGTGGGCGACTTGTTCAGATGATGAATCGGAACTATGGGAAACAGCTGATCGAGTGCCCAGTGATCAGGCACGGAACGAAACACGGAGAAGTTCGTCAGGTACTTCGCGCACAGCAGCCGGCGCAGATCACCAAACTCTTCCGACACGTATTTCGCCTGCTGCGCATACTTGTCAGCGCGTTCGCAAACATCCCAGAAGAGCACCTCACCCTTCGCGCGATCCTCCAGCGAGATCAATCCGAGATTGAACAACGTGAACAACTCTTCGCGATGTTCGAGCGCGTCGTGGTAGTACTCGCGATAGTTCTTGACGGTGATCGACTCGCGCAAATCGCCGAGCTCGATCACCACTTGCGGATCGTCTTCAGTGATCTCGATCGGAGTGATGTCTTCGACGACTGTTTCAATCTCGTCGAGCACGTTAGTCACGAGGATCGCGTGATAGGCGGCGAGAAAGCGTCCGGATTCCTGAATGATGGTCGGATTCGGAACGTTCTCGTCGTCACACACCTGCTTGATCGTGTAGATAACGTCGTTGGCAAACTCCTGCGCGGTGTAGTTTGCCGAAGAATCAAATGCCGTCCTTGAGCCGTCGTAGTCGACTGCCATGCCGCCGCCTACGTCGAGTAACTCAATCGGGACTTTCATCTGGTAGACCTTGGCATAGACGCGCGCCGCTTCCTTCATCGCGTTCTTGATGCGCTTGATGTCGGTAAGCTGCGAACCGATGTGGAAGTGGAGCAGCTTCAGCATGTCCATGCGACCGGCTTCTTCGAGACGCCGGATCACTTCGAGTAGTTCGGTAGTCGTCAGTCCGAATTTCGCGGCCTCACCACCTGATTTCTCCCAGCGACCAGAACCCTTCGAGTAGAGCTTCACGCGCATGCCCAGCATCGGCAATGCACCTTCGTGATGCTCGACGACATTGAGCACGTGATCGAGTTCGTTAAGCTTCTCGATCACGATCACGACTTTCTTTCCGACCTTGGCGCCGGCGAAGGCAAGTTCGACGAACTCCTGGTCTTTGAAGCCGTTGAGGACGAGCAGACTGTCGCCCGGTTGTTCGAGCGCGAGCGCGGCGTAGAGCTCCGCTTTGGAGCCCGCTTCGAGTCCGAAGTCGTAGCGGGAACCCTCGCGCAGGTATTCCTCAACCACGGACCGCTGCTGGTTTACCTTCATCGGGTAAACACACATGTGCGTGCCCTGGTACTCAAACTCGCGAATGGCGCGGCTAAACGCGCGCTGAAGTTTTCTTACTTGAGCTGCAACCAACTGCGGAAACCGCAGTAGCACGGGCGTGGTGATGCCACGTTTAGCAAGGTCATCGATGATCTCTTTGAGGTCCGCGGAGCGTGGATCTCCTTCGACGGGGCGGACGATCAGGTTTCCCTTCCGGTTAACATCAAAGTAGCCAGCGGCCCAGTTTTCGATTCCATAAGTTTCGAGCGTTTGCTCGATTGCCGTGGTCAATTAGCGGTCTCTCCCTGCCTTAAAAAATGCGACTGAATGGATATTGATGCCTTTAGTTGAAACACAGATGTACATTTCCGAATCGAGTTGCGGAGTTGTGTTTGGGTGGAACGCTTTAGGCGCGCAATGTAACAGAAAATGGCCGTTGCGGTCTATAACTTTTTAATCCACAGTTTACGCAGATTTTGCAGCAATCTGTGTAATCTGTGGACAAAGTTTTTCAGTGGGGCTTGACATCATCTCACCCGTGACTATAATCGCAGTTTTTTACGTGAAGCCGTTCAATGCCGCACGACTGGTTTCTGAGAGTCGTTAAGCACGCCAAAATACTTCGCACCAAACACCACGCCGGGGCGAAGAGCACCCCTAACACTCCCTTAATCTTGCAGGAGATCAAATGAACCCTAAGACTGTCTTGAAATATGCTACTGACCAGGGCGCCAGGTTTGTTTCTGTTCGTTTCACGGATTTGCCCGGCTCCTGGCAACACCTTACCTTTCCAATCGATCAACTCGGCGAGGATCAGTTCGAGGATGGCTTCGGCTTCGACGCGTCTTCGATTCGTGGCTGGGCTGCGATTCACGAGTCAGACATGTTGCTCGTTCCGGATGCCACCCGTTTCTGGATGGATCCGTTTGCCGAGCATCCGACGTTGTGCCTGATCGGCAGCGCCGTCGATCCGATAACCAAGGAAGGCTATGCGTTCGATCCGCGCTCGGTCGCGCAGCGTGCCGAGAGTTATCTCAAATTTACGGGCCTGGCTGACACGGCTTACTTCGGTCCCGAAGCAGAGTTTTTTGTGTTTGACTCGGTCAAGTTTCACAACGAACAACATTCAGCAGGGTTCGCGATCGATTCGGATGAAGGACACTGGAACAGCGGGCGCGATGCAAACGAGTTTGCGGGATCGAATCTTGGTTATCGCATTCGTCCGAAGGAAGGTTATGTGCCCGTTCCGCCGACTGACTCGTTAACCGATTTGCGATCCGAGATCTCGCTGACGTTGGGCAAGTGTGGTGTAACTGTCGAATGCCACCATCACGAGGTAGCCACAGCGGGCCAGTGTGAGATCGACTTTCGTTATGCCACGCTGTTAGGGACAGCAGATAATCTTCAGATATTTAAATACGTAGTTCGCAATACTGCACACCAGTTTGGGAAGACGGCGACGTTTATGCCGAAACCGTTATTTGGCGATAACGGTTCGGGAATGCACTGTCACCAATCGTTGTGGAAGGGCGAGAAGCCGTTGTTTGCCGGCGATGGTTATGCGGGACTGTCTGACACCGCGCGCTTTTACATTGGTGGTTTGTTGAAGCATGCGGCGGCGGTCGTGGCTTTTGCCGCGCCGACGACGAACAGCTACAAACGTCTCGTGCCGGGCTTTGAAGCGCCTGTCAATCTCGCGTACTCCGCGCGCAATCGTTCGGCGGCGATTCGTATTCCGATGTTCTCGACGAATCCGAAACTGAAGCGGTTGGAGTTTAGGCCGCCCGATCCGTCGTGCAACGCGTATCTCGCGTTTGCGGCGATGTTGCTGGCAGGTCTTGATGGTGTTCAGAACCGGATCGATCCGGGTGAACCACTCGAGAAAGACATCTACGATCTTTCACCGGAAGAGTTGAAGGACGTGCCGACCTTGCCGGGTTCGCTCGATGATTCGCTGAAAGCACTCGAAGCCGATCACGATTTTCTCTTGAAAGGCGACGTCTTCAGCCCGCAACTGATCGAGCGCTGGATCAGCTACAAGCGCGATCGCGAGATCACGCCGCTGCGCATGCGCCCGCATCCGCTGGAGTTTTCGCTGTATTACGATATTTAGCTCGATAGGATTGGGCGCCTCCCTGGAGTGCGGTGCCTTGGCACCGCTTTGGCCAAAGCGGTAGCAAGCTACCGCACTCCAGGGAGGCGCCCAATTCAAACTGTTAGAATGGGCGCTGTGCCCAAGCCTGATGCCAATCTCGAATTTCTGCTCCGCGAGCTGCCCGATCAGAATAGCGCCCGGCTCTTCATCGATCGCCTGGCGAAAGAGCAGCCGCGCGCGCATCAGAATCTCCTGAAACAACCCGCGCTGCTGGCAGACGTGCTCGCCCTCGCCGCCTGGAGCCCGCTGCTCGCCACAACACTCGAACAAAATCCGGAATATCTCTCCTGGCTCTCGCGCGAACGCGCTGATCCGCGTGTCAGAACCTGCGACGAGTTAAAAGAAGCGCTCGCACGTTTCGCGCTCACAAACTCCTCTTTAAACCCGCAAGTGTTGCTCGCGCGTTTTCGCCGCCGCGAGTTGCTGCGCACTTATCTGCACGACATTCGCCGCGCCCAAACCCTGGTCGAGACGATGGAAGAGTTGTCGAACCTCGCCGACGCTATTCTCGACTACGCACTCAGCCTCGCGCGCCAGGATCTCGACAATCGCTATGGCCTGCCGCGTCGCGTCGATGAACGCGGTCGCAGCGCTACGGCAGAGTTCTGCGTGATCGCGCTCGGCAAGCTCGGCTCGATGGAGCTCAACTATGCGTCAGACATCGACCTCGTCTTTCTTTACTCAGACGACGGCACCACAGCCGGGACTGGCGAACGAGGTGAGGTCAGTAATCGCGAGTACTTCGTGAAGCTTTCCGAAACGATCGCGCGTCTGGTTGGTCAATCGGGCGGCGAAGGAGCAGCGTATCGAGTCGATCTACGCCTGCGTCCGCACGGCCGCGACGGCGCGCTTGCATGTTCCCTGAGTGAAGGCGTTCGTTATTACATGAGCACGGCGCAGGACTGGGAACGTCAAGCTCTCATTCGCTCGCGAGCCGCGGCAGGTTCGGCAGAACTGTTCAACCGGTTCAAGGAATCGGTCACGCCTTCTGTTTTTCGACCAGACGTTTCGGTTAGCGGAGCGCTCGCGAGTGTTCGTCTCGCGAAGCAAAAAATTGACCGGCAGGTCGAGAAGAAGAGCGGCTTCAACGTGAAACTCGGACGTGGTGGCATCCGCGAGATCGAGTTTATTGCGCAGGCGCTCCAGTTGGCCCACGGTGGGCGCGACGAATGGCTGCGCGTTCCGCACACACTCGTAAGTTTGGGCCGGCTTGCCGATCGTGGCTTCATCACACACCCCGAACACAGCCAGCTATCGGAAGCCTACACTTTCCTCCGCACGCTCGAACACCGGCTTCAAATGGAGCACGGTCTCCAGACGCACACTGTCCCCGAAAACGACGAGGCGCAGTCACTGCTCGGCCGTCGCATGGGCTTCCCCAGCGCAAAGGACTTCCTGGTTGCTTTGAAAACGCATACCGCACACGTGCGCAACACCTACGATCGCCTGTTTGCTGAAATCGAGAAAACCTCAGACACGGTTGTCGACGACATCTCACCGCTCGCAGGCGACATATCGACGGACATGGTGGTGGCGATGGACTGTGCGCGCCTCCTCGCCCAACGCATGGATTCAAGGTGGGACGGAAAGATCAAGACGCTGGCTAATTTGATCCTTTCGCTGGCGGGCAAGTCGCTCAATTCGCATCGCGCGTTGCTCCAGCTATTTCGGGTTTCGGCTTCACTCGCAAAAACTGACCAGCGCTTCGTGATCACTGAAACCAACTTGGAAACGTTGCTGCAACTCTGCGGCGCGTCCGATCCGTTCGCCGAGAAGATCGCCGCCAACCCGGCATTGATCGCCTCGCTCGGAGCTTCTGCAACGATGGCCTTACGTCGCGATTACCGCGCGATACTACGAACCGCGATCGATGCGGAGCGCAGTTTTCCGGCCGAGCTCGCCGCGTTTCGTTTGCAGTGGTCCGAGTTGATCGTCGAGATCGGCGCGCTCGACGTTGCAAATGAACTCTCGATCTTCGAAACCAACCGTCTCCAGACCGAACTGGCCACCGCCAGCATGAACGTTGCTTATCTGATTGCGCGTCGTGAGATGGCGAGACGTTATGGCTCGTTCAGTGGTGGTCCAAGAGTAGCGTTTTACGGTCTGGGCCGACTCAGCACCGGGGGCGTCGACTACGGCTCAGATCTCGACATACTCATAACCTACGACTCACTCGTCCCTTCTCCAATCAAAACACTGACGCAGGACGAAACTTACTCACGCCTCGTAGAGCTGATGATCGCCGCGCTTTCGAGCATCACGCGGGAAGGTTATCTCTATCGCGTCGACATGCGTTTGCGGCCGCATGGAAAGAATGGGCCACTGGTCAGTAGTGCCGAAGGTTTTCTCGATTACCTGAAAGAGGAGAGCGCGCCGTGGGAGTGGCTGGCTTACGCCAAACTGCGCTCAGTTGGCGGCGATCATGAGCTCGGCAAGATGGTCGAGACGCACGCGCGCCATCGCATTCACGCGAACGCCGCGCGGCTGGATCCGAAAGAGTTAAAAGACGTGACGCGCCACGTACGGGAACGACTCGAAAAGGAAAAAGGCGCGCGTGGACGGAAACCGGGAACTGACATCAAGTATGGCCCAGGCGGAATGCTGGACGTTTATTTTGCGTCGCGCTATTTGCAGTTGCGTGATGAAGTGATGGACGAAGGTGAGGACCGATCTACAGCCTTCACGCTCGAATCTCTGCGCGAAGAAGGATCGCTTAATGAAGACGATTTTGAGGTACTGAGCAACGGTTACAGCCTGTTACGCTCGATCGATCACAACCTGCGACTAATCATGCACCGCTCGACACGCCTACCCGATCCAAATCACGTGGCTGCGAAAGACGTGGCCACACGCTCCGGCTTCAAATCAGTCCGCGAGATGCAGGAAACATTAACCGAGCAGATGCGAGCAATCCGCGACGCCTACAACCGCATCCTTAATTAGCCACGGATTACACGGATTTAGATCCGATTTTATCCGTGTTCATCTGTGGCCGGTTTTTCGTACCAGCAGCGCGTACACCATTGATGTGTCGCCTGCCGTTCCTCAAGCGTGTATTCCCGCGAGGCAGGCAGTCGCCTGACGACCTCGCGCTCCTCGTCGTTCAGCTCCGACCACGCCTTCAGCCTTGGTTTTTCACAACGTGGGCACTTCATATTTATTTAATATTTACTACCAAACTTTCCTCGTGTAACTTAGCAACAGCGCGCCGGGAAACCAAGTTGACGCCGTCGCGCATCAACGTCTCGGAGAACGGTTAACGGAGAACAAATGTTTCGAATCAAGGCCTCCTACGCGGATCAAATGGAATTGCGGACCACCATCGAAAAGGCCCGTGAGTTTTTCGGCGAGTTACATAATTTCGCGGATCTGATGCCCGGCATCGAAGGCATACGCAAAGAAGCCGGCGGCATCATGCGTTGGATGGTGCGTGCGGAAGTGCCGATCATCGGCGCCGTCCACGCGGCTTTTACGGTCGAGAAAACGGAAGATTCTCCGGAGCGTCTCGAGTGGTCACCCGCCCGCTCGGAAATGAAAAACTACCTTCGCTACGCTGCTGCTTTTGAAGAGCGTGGCCACAAAGTCTTGATCAAGATCGTCCAGCACGTTGAGCTGCGTCGCAAACACGCGAAAGACCTGCACCGCTTCGCGATCCTGGTCGGCGAAAGCGCCATCAGCGCCGAAATGCAAAAACGCGTCCGAGAAATGATCAAAACCTTCCTCGAACGCGCCCGCGTAAAACTCGAAACCGAAGAACCCCTGGACCAGGAAGCAATCCTCGACTCTCCAGCCTAACCAGCGGGGGCAAGCCCCTCTTCCTAACTTGTTCTTCTCTTAGTTCCGTAACTCTTCCCTGAACTCTGTTCAACAGCGAACTGTGCAATAGAACAAGTCAGGAAGAGGGGCTTGCCCCCGCTGATCAATCTTCCTTCCTTCTCCCATAGCTGATCAGATTCGCGAAGAACCTGTACCCGCCCGGATGACCTGCGCGTAATTGTCGATACCAAACGTAACTCGTGTAGATGTAATTGCCGCGACCATAAGGCGCCACCAGCAGTCCGCCCTTTAGCGGCGCCTGGCCCGTATCGTGGGTCGACAAAACGGCGGTGTACTTCGGGTCCCACTCTCTCGGAAAATAGAGCCCACGTTCCTGCACCCAGCCTGCGAAATCCTTCTGCGTGATCTTGTTCGGAAAGTTCAGCAGTGGATGCTTCGGTAGCAGGAACGTGACCGGTGCATCTTCTTCTGTCACGCGCTCGTCGCCGACAATAATCGGATACGGCGCGAGCTGCGGGCGCCCACGACTCTCATTCGGATTCCACTCGTTTACGCGATGATAGAAAACCAGCATCGTGCCGCCATCTTCGACGAACTTCAGCAAACGATTGTTTACCGGAATCAGATCCTGGTGTGCTTCGTAGCCGCGATTGTCGATGATGATCGTGTGAAAAACTGACAGATCGGATTTCGCAATCTCTTCAACGGTCAGTTTCTTGGCGTCAACTCCGAGGGCTGCCAGTGCTCGCTCCAGGGTCTGATCGTAACTCGGTAAGTAACCCACCTTCCGGCCGCTCACCACCAGCGCTTCAGCATAGACCAGCGGAACAGTCCTCTTCGCGATCGGTTCTCTCGGGTTCCGCAAATCAACCGAAATCGTGATGTCTGAACTCTGCACCGGTCCCGTCAACGGCAGCGGCGGACGCACCACGAGGTTCGATGTTCCTGTCGCTTGTGAACCCAGATTCAGTTCACGACCAGTCTCGAGACTCGGACCACCCACTCGCAACACTCCACGGAAATCTGAAGCAAGATGATTCTTCAGTCGCACATTAAACTCGAGCGGTTTCTGCCACGTGGCCGGCGTGGTGACGTAAAGCGATGGCTCGACGTCGAGTATCTCAATCGCCGGCGCAACGTCTTTCTGCGACTCGTTGTCGATCCAGAACGAGACACCTTCGATCGTGAGCTCGGCTTCGAGCGTGAGCTTTTCTCCAAAGAGTCGTCCATCGTAAAGATGTTCGGATGAAGGAACACTCAACGGTGCGTTCTTCGGAATGGCCAGTTTCACTTCCGCCGAAGTATCAGTTCCCGGCAATATCTTTTCTGCTGTATTGAGTTTTGTTTCCGAACCGAGCCCACGAAACTTCAGTTGCTTCACCTGGATCTCAGCCATGCCGCCGTTGTAAAGCACCGCGGCGAGCTTAGCCTCCTCACCCGGCACGAGCGCCGCGCCTTCCGGACCCAGCGCCACCGATGCACCGCTGACAATCGCCAGCGCCCTATCCAGCCGCGACGACATCAACTTGAATCGCTGCGGATCGGTTTCGACAACTTCTTTCGGAGCAGTGAACACGCCACGCCGCTTCGCACTCAGCAGCGACACGAGCAATTCGAGACGGCGGTCGAGAAACTCTGTCTGTGGTTTGCCTTCGATCGTGGGCGCGACGAATTTGGAACTGATTGCTTCCGGTAACTGCAAACCGTCAACCGGTGTTTTTGCATTCGCGGGCAGGGCGGCAGCAGAGGGAGCCTGCTTCACGAGGCCGTAACGGATCGGCCGTGCTCCACCGGCTGGGACGGTCTTGGGCCATGGTCCCTGCGTCGCGTGTTTGTGCAATCCCAGCAGTGCTTGCTGCGCGTAAGTCATACCACGAACAGGATCAGTCTCGTTGGGATCGAGCGTCACGATTGACTGAGAGGAATCAGCCTGTCCGCGATTGCGGACGAAGAGTCGCTGCACTTGCCACACGCCTACCTGACTCAGTTGCTCCGGAAATTGTTTCGGATCGGCAGCGGCGTCGAACGCCTGTACAACGATCCGTCCGGTCGCCTGGTGATGACCGTGACCGCTGCTCGTGTCGTGATTGGTGATGATGACGTCCGGGCGCAGCAAGCGAATCTGTAACACCATGCGCCGCAGCACCTCTTTTTCACCCCAGGCACGAAACGTTTCTTCAGCAGACTTCGAGAAACCAAAATCACGAAAGCCGAGAAAGTGTGGCTCGGAGCCTTGTACTTCAGAGGCAGCTATCGTTTCGCGTGCGCGAATCACGCCGAGCTCTTCGTAGAGTTCAGGACCAACTGCGTTCTGTCCGCCCTCGCCAAACGTTGAGAAGAGCGAAACAGTGTGAATGCCATACTTGCGACGAAGGATCGTCAGTGTGCTGCCGTCTTCGTCGTCAGGATGCGCAGCGACACACATCACCGTCCAGGGACTGGTGAGATCGAGCAAAGCCTGATGGATTTCGGCCTTGTCAGGTTCTGATTGTGCCGGCTGAACGATCAGCAACAGCGCTAAAACAACTATCCACAGATTACGCAGATTACGCAGATTCATCCTCAATTAACTCCGCCAACGTTCCAGCCGTCCCGCGACGACCATACTGATCGAAATGATAACAATCAGAACGACCCCGTACGCCGCTGCCGTCCCGAGATTGAAATCACGCAACTCAGATGCGATTGCGATTGAAATGGGTCGATTTACAGGGACAAACACCAGCACCGAAGCAACATATTCGCCTAACGCGATCACAAACGCCAGCAGGGTCCCGGCGACCGCGCCCGGCCAAACCAGCGGCAACGTCACGCGCATAAATCTCTGCCATGCGCGTGCACCAAGTGAGCCGGCGGCTTCTTCCAGCGCCGGATCGAGTTGTTCAACGCTGGCCTGGAGGGCGCGCACGACGAGGGGCATAAACCTCAGAAAATAGACGACCGGGAGGATCCAGAACGTTCCCACCAGCACGAAAGAACCCAGCAACAAACTCGGCTGCCCGTAGGCTTCGGCAACCGCAACCGCGACGACCGTTCCCGGCAGTGCCCACGGAACCAGTACTAGCAGTGACAACAACCTCCGCCATCCTTCTCCGAACAGTTTCGACCGGTTTGCCCTCCGCCGCAGCAACATGACCACACAGAAGCTCCACAGCAACGCTGCTACCGCCGCAATCGCCGACATCGAGATGCTATTCAAGAAAACTTCTGCTGCGTACGGGTCGCCGAACAAGCGCCGGTAGTTCGCGATCGTGTAGGCAGCCGGAAACGTCTGTGTCGTCCACGATCCTTCCTGCGCAAAACTGACGAGGATCAACGTCGCCACCGGAAGAACCAAAACGATCGCAAAGATTACGGCGACGATCGTTGCGAGCACACGCGTGGAGCCGCTGCCGATACTCGCGCGTCGTCGTGGCGCACCCTTCATTGCCGCGGCTGCGAATTTACGTGTGCCTTCGTAACGTTGAAAAAAGATCAGGGCTGCCAAAGAGATAATGGCGAGTATCACTGTCTCAGTGACTGCGATCCCGAAGTCACCGCGTTGTCGCGCCCTGAAGATTTCCAACGTCAACACGCGTACATCTCCGCCGAACAACAACGGCGCGCTGAACGAAGCCATCGACGTCATGAATGTCAGCAGTGCTGCGGCGAGCAACGAGGGTGTGAGCTGAGGCAGCAGTACGCGCCTGAGGACCGTAAACTTCGACGCTCCCAAACTCCGCGCGGCCTCGGCAAGGCTCGCGTCGATCCGGCGCAACCCCGCGCCTGTCAGCACGTAGAAAAACGGATACATCGTGTAAGTGTGAAACAGCAAAAGAGCAGGCCAACCGCGCAGGCGCCACGGCGCATTTTCCAGCCCGAAAAGATTCTGTATCCCGTGTGCGAGGATGCCGGACTCACCGGCAAGAAAAATGAAAGCCACCGTGCCCACGAGTGGCGGCAAAACCAGCGGCAACGCAGCGAGTGCAGCGAATATTCGCCGTCCGGGAAACGTGAACCGCTCAAAAAGAAACGCCAGCGGCACGCCCACCAGTGCACAAAACAAAACCGTCCCGATCGAGAGCCCGACGCTGCTAACAATCGCTTCGATCACAATCCCCTGCGAGAGGATTTCGCGATAGTTAGCGAGCGTCCAGCTCCCCGCTCGTTGAAATGAGCTGATTACGACAAAGAGATTTGGATAAACAACACCATAAACGAGGACTAATGCGGTAAGCAGAAAAAGAGCCACGGATCTCCACGGATAAACACGGATTTTTTCTTTTGCATTATCCGTGTTCATCCGTGTCAATCCGTGGCCGTTTTTAGAAGCTTAAGATGCTCGGGAGGGAGGATGACATTGCACTCCTGATTTACTTCGAGCCCACAGGCGCGCAACACGAGTGCTTCGAGCAACAACCCATTCGCATCCAGACGCACGGTCGAAGTCGCACCGGCGAAGACAATCTCGCGAACGCTTGCACGTAGTGAATTCTCGGCAGCGCCGTTGATCTGAACGTGCTCCGGACGAATAGACAGATAGACAGGTTTATTCAACGGCGCGAGGTCTTCGTGCTTTACAGGCAGGAGCAGCGTGTGCCCGCCTTCCAACGTCTTGAACTCACCCTCACTCGTCCTACTTGAACTCAAGCGCATCGCTTTGATCAGGTTGTTTCTTCCGAGGAAACTTGCGACTGAGATCTCCGCGGGCTGTTCGTAGAGTTCGCGTGGGCGTCCTGTCTGTTTGAGCTTTCCGCCAACCATCACGGCGATGCGATCGCAGAGTGCGAATGCTTCTTCCTGGTCGTGTGTGACGTACACGGCGGTCAGGCCGAGACGCGTTACGAGTTCACGCAGTTCACTGCGTGTTGCTTCACGGAGCGACACGTCGAGGTTCGAAAGCGGTTCGTCAAACAACAACAACGCCGGCTCGATCGCAATCGCGCGCGCAATCGCGACTCGCTGCTGCTGTCCGCCCGAGAGTTCGTCAACGGCACGCTTGCCATAACCGGGAAGTTGGACCAACTCGAGCGCGCTGTTTACACGCTCGTTCATGTCCGATTTCGTTTGATTACGCGCGCGGAGCCCGAAAGCGACGTTTTCAAACACGTTCAGGTGAGGGAAGAGCGCATAGTTTTGAAAGACCATGCCGAAGCCACGACGCTCCGGCGGCAGGTAGGTAATGTCAGCGCCTTGAAATTCGATCGCGCCCGCATCCGGTCTCTCCAGGCCCGCGATCATGCGCAAAGTAGTTGTCTTGCCACAGCCTGATGGACCAAGCAGCCCGAAAAACTCGCCTTGATTAACGTCGAGAGAAACGCCGGCGACGGCTCGCGTCGTGCCGAAAGTCCGAGAGAGATTTCTGAGTGATAAGAGAGGCATTTTCCAGAACCATCCACAGATTTCACAGATTTTCTGCGTAATCTGTGGATGGTTTTATTTGTTACGACCACGAATCTCAGCGTCCCAGTATCTTAACCAATCGTTGCCATGCTTGCGCAAGAGGTCCCAGTCTAAAGGCAGGCGTGTGAAGGGTTCGTTCATCCAGGCCGGCAGTTGCGAGCGGTCCAGATCCGTGCGCACCGGGAGGCGGTAATACTTTTGCGCTGCATAGATCAAACTCTCGGGCGTCGTGACAAACTCGTAGAAACGTTTCGCTTCTTCCTGGTTTGGTCCACCACGAACGATCGCGATGCCGTCGATGATTACCGGCGTGCCGCTGCGTGGAATTGAGTAATCCACCGGAAAATTCTTCTGCTCCTTGAACAGCCGAACATCGGGCATGTCCCAAAGCGTGACCAGCCCTTCGCGGCGCCCGAGTTTCTGCATCAGGAGCGTTCCGTCCGCAGTGTATTCCTTGACGTTGGCATCGAGCTTGCGGAGCCATTCGTAGCCTTGCTCCGGCGAGCCGGTGTCTTTGTAAAAACGCCAGATCATCGCGCCGAAGATCGCGCGCATCGTGTCGGAAGGATTCGGATTACGAATCAGCACTTTGTCGCGCCACTTCGGATCGAGCACGTCATCCCAATCGCGCGGTGCTTCCGCGGCGTTGACGGCTTCGCTGTTGTACGCGATCACTTGCGGCGTTTCGTAAGTACCGTACCAGCGATCGTTCGCATCACGTGAGGTGGCGGGGATCTTGTCGGCCCACGTCGGTCGAAACTCGAGTAGTAGATTCTCGTCAGCGGCAGTTTGGAAAGTCGTATGCGACGCGCCCCACCAGAGATCCGCCTGCGGACGGTTTCGCTCGACGCGCACACGTTCGAGAACCTCGCGGGAGCCCATGTCGAGAAACTGCACGTCGGCGTCGGGATAACGCTGCTTGTAGCGGGCGATGAAATCCTTCAGGAGGTCCTGGCCGTGCGGTGTGTAGATCAGGAGCCGGTTCCTGTTTCCAGTGCCCGAACGGCAGGAAAGTAGCAATGAGATTGCAATGAGCAGTACTATCAAAAGGAGTTTTAGCCGCATCAAAGGCATGCTATCACGTTTAGGGAACAACGATGACCACTCTCAAACGCAGAATGATTAGGGCAGGTGGCTGGCGCATAGCCAAACGTCTGATTAAACCGATTCCAGTCGTCGGGACGCTCTTCGCGGCCGGGTTGGCGGGCTACGAGATCAGGAGGAAAGGTCTGCTGCCGGGGGCGGTTCACGTTGGCCTCGACATGACTCCGTTGGTGGGCACCGCCAAAGGAGTTGTCGAACTCTTCACGGGCGATCTAATCCCTGACAAATCCGAACGAAATAAATCTGTGACATCCGTGACTAAGACGCGCTGATTGGTGGTCGATCGAGGAAGGGTCGAGCCTGCTCATATCCGTGGCTTAGTTTGAGGAGTGTTGGTTCAGACCAGTATGGACCAATCAACTGAAACCCGATCGGCAGACGTTCTGACGAGAGACCGCACGGCACGCTGATTCCGGGAACACCCGCCAGGTTTGCTGTCACCGTGTAAATATCATTGAGGTACATCGCGAGCGGATCGTCTACTTTTTCTCCGATCGCAAAAGCGGGAGTGGGTGAAGTCGGTGTGATGATCGCGTCGCATCGTTTGAACGCATTGAGGAAGTCGTTTTCGATCAGCGTTCGCACCTGCTGGGCTTTGCGATAGTAAGCGTCGTAGTAACCGGCCGAAAGCACGTACGTGCCGAGCATGATGCGACGTTTGACTTCCGGTCCGAAGCCTTCTTCACGTGTCTTGCGATACATCTGGCGCAACTCGTGCGCCTCCTCTGCGCGAAAGCCGTAACGGACGCCGTCGAAACGCGCGAGATTTGAAGAGGCTTCGGCGGTGGCGATGATGTAGTAAACCGCGATGGCGTAGCGTGCGTTCGGCAGTTCGACGTCGACAATCTCAGCTCCGAGATCGCGATAGACATCGACCACGTTCTCAACTGATTGCTTTACTTCGTCGTCGAGACCTTTGCCAAACAGTGTTCGTGGAAAACCGAGTCGCGCGCCTTTCAGATCGCCGGTCAGTGAAGCGGTGTAGTCAGGCACGGGAACATCGGCGGAGGTGGCGTCATGGTGGTCTCGTCCCGCGATGACTCCGAGCACGCGAGCGACGTCTTCGACTTCCCGCGCAAACACGCCGACCTGGTCCAACGACGACGCGAACGCGACGAGACCGTAACGAGAGTTGCGGCCGTAAGTCGGTTTCAAACCAATCACGCCGCACAGCGAGGCTGGTTGGCGCACGGAGCCGCCGGTGTCCGAGCCCAGCGCTACCGGCACGATTCCCGCGGCGACAGCAGTTGCCGATCCGCCTGACGAACCACCCGAGACGCGCGTCGTGTCCCACGGATTTCGCACTGGACCAAACGCCGAGTTTTCATTCGATGAGCCCATGGCAAACTCGTCGCAATTTGTCTTACCAATAATTACCGCGCCGGCGTTCGTCAAGCGCTCGATAACAGTGGCGTTATAAGGCGGATGATAATC
The DNA here is from genome assembly GCA_036379695.1 of Pyrinomonadaceae bacterium. Lineage (GTDB taxonomy): Bacteria > Acidobacteriota > Blastocatellia > Pyrinomonadales > Pyrinomonadaceae > PSRF01. The sequence goes on from DASVGE010000310.1 coordinate 15,969, forward strand.
ACCCAGTATCTTCGACCCGCACGACGCCTGCATCCCCTTAACGCAGATATTGTCCTTTACGGCAACCGGCACTCCCGCCAACGGCCCCGCACCGCCGCTCTCCTCGATCGCCGTCGCCCTCTGCAACGCCCCCTCCCGATCAATCTGGAGAAACGCATTCAACGTCTCATTCAGCTTCTCGGCGGCAGTGATTGAAAACTCTACTGTTTGACGCGACATCGTGTTATTCGAAACTTCTTATGTATGCCACGGGCTTGCCCCGTGGTACTTAACGATCTCAGCTATAGAAACATCAAAAACGGGAAGAGTAGATGCCACGGGCTTGCCCCGTGGAGCTTCACGTTCGACGCTACATAGCTGCGAGCGTGAGACTCCACGGCGCAAGGCCGTGGCATCCAAGCGCGTTCTTTAGCTGGCGTGTAGCGGATAGCGTGAGACTCCACGGGGCAAGCCCGTGGCATCTGTATCGGCTTTGATGCAAGCATAATTGCAAGGCTACAACACCTTTGGGACGCGGAAGTGGCCGCAGGCCGGGTCGGGGGCTTCGGCCAGGGCGGTTTTTTGGCCCAGGGAGCCGCGGATTTCGTCGTCGCGCACCGTGCCGGTTTTTTCGCCTTCGGGTGTTAGGCCGCCGATGGCTGGTTCGACGTTGGTGGTGTCGATCTCGTTGAGCTGTTCGACGTAGCTGACGATTTCGGCGATCTGTGGTCCGAAGGTTTTTAGTTCTTCGTCGGCCAGTTCCAGGTGGGCCAGGTTCGCTACCTTTTCGATGTCTGATTGATTTATTGGCATCGTCGCCTTAACGCGGCCATCGCCGTTTTCAGAAAACTCTTGCGCAGTTCTTTATCGTGAATCGCGTTAGCCGCAGACCATAGTTCAAGCGGCACTTCATTGTCGAGTGGCTCTTCCGGCGGCTGCGGCTGTGGCGCGCGCGTGTTGAAGAGCTTCGGATCGATCTCAAACTCGATCGCGCTCACAACCGGCTGGCCCAGGATCGAGTTCACGCGAAAGAGTAGCTGCCCGCGCATCAAGTGCAACTGCTTCTGCCAGACGATGTCCGCGACGGCGACTCGCAACGTGCGCTGCTCCAGCTTCAAGGGCACTGCGTGTTCCTTCAAACCGTCACCCGCAGCATGTTTCCACGCCGCAATCGCAGCCGCCTCTGCGACTTCGGCGGAGTCGCCGGCCGCGCGAAGCACTCCGGGTAACGATTTGATTAACTGATTCATCTTTTATGCCTTGCGCTCGTCGATTGAAACACGCAAACTCTGCCGCATCAAGTCATGAATCATCTAAGAGAAAAACTGGTGCTCGCATCCAGCAGCCCGCGACGCGCCGAGATACTGGAGCGTGCCGGTTGGCCATACGAAATCATGGTTGCCGGCATCGACGAGACACTATTCCCGAATGAAGCAGCGGCGGCGTACGTACAGCGGCTTGCGCGATCGAAAGCGGAAGCTGTCGCCAGTCGATTGAGCGAGGGGTTGGTGTTGGGTGCTGATACTACGGTCGTTGTTGGAAACCAGATCCTGGGCCAGCCGGCTGATGCAGCGGATGCGCGAAGGATGTTGGAGCTGTTGAGTGCGAAGTGGCACGAAGTCCTCACGGGAGTGGCAGTAATTAGGGTTGGAGGTGGATCGCGTGTGGCTTATGAAACGACACGCGTGCGTTTTGCGGAGATGAGTGGCAGGGAGATCGATTGGTACATCGCGACGGGGGAGCCGTTCGGCAAGGCCGGTGCTTACGGGATACAAGGGAAGGCGTCGCTGTTTATTGAAGAAATTGAGGGCGACTACTTCAATATCATGGGATTGCCGATCAGGCTCGTCTATGAATTAGCCACGGATTAAGCGGATCTTCGTAAAGCAGATTTCCACGGATCAGAAAAGGACAGAACCGCCGTCGACGTTGATGCCCTGGCCGGTGATGCCCCGGCCGTCGTCAGAAGCCAATAACAATGCGAGGGCTGCCACTTCCTCCGGCGTTACGAGGCGGTTTTGAGGGCTCATCTTTTTGAGGGTCTCTAGAGCCTCTTCAGCGCTGCGTCCGGTGCGTTCTGTTATTCGCTCAACGCCGCGCGAGACCATTTCAGTATCTACATAGCCGGGACAGATTGCGTTGACGGTGATGCCGGTGGTGGCGACTTCGAGTGCGAGCGAACGCGTCAGACCCATCACGCCGTGCTTTGAAGCTGAGTAGGCGGTGATGTAGGGCGCACCGGTTTTTCCGGCAATCGAAGCGATATTGATTACGCGGCCCCAGCCGTTCTTTAACATCGCCGGCAGTGCTGCGCGCGTGCAGTAGAAAGTGCCGGAGAGGTTGATCGAGAGATGGCGATGCCAGTGTTCGTCAGTGGTGTTGACGAGGGTTGCGCTCTCCGCAATGCCGGCGTTGTTGACGAGAATGTCGGCATGGCCAAAACGTTCGCGCAGTTCGTCGAACATTCGTTTGACACTTTCCGGATCGGCAACGTCGCAGGCGAGTGCGATGGCGCCGTTGCCGATCTCGGTTGCGACCTGCTCGATTTGTTCAACTGTTCTGGCGGCGACTGCGATGCGTGCTCCTTCGCGTGCGAATGCGAGCGCGATCGCGCGCCCGATGCCTCGACCGCCGCCGGTTATCAGTGCCGTCTTTCCTTTGAGCATAGTATTAGTGACCGGTGAACCGCGGTTCGCGTTTTTCGAGAAACGCGTGCACGCCTTCGTGCCCGTCCTCAGATTCAAAACATCGCAACTGAGCTTCCGTTTCGTAGCGAAGCATCTCTTCCAACTCCGCCGCCTGACTCATGTAGACAGCGTGCTTTGCCGCCGCGAGCGCGATCGGTGGTGCTGCGCGTAAACGTTCGGCCAGTTGCAAGGTTGTCGCCTCCAATTCTTCCGGCGCCACAACCTGGTTGACGATGCCTAATCGCAGCGCTTCCGCCGCGTCAATCGAGTCGCCGAGAAAGAACATCTCGCACGCCTTGTTTGGCGTCACCAGGCGTGGCAGAAAGTAAGTGCCACCCCAGTCAGGATGAAGCCCGACTTTCGCAAATGATTGACTGAACGTGGCGGTGTTCGTTGCGATGCGCAGGTCACAGGCAAAAGCAAGATTACAACCCGCGCCTGAAGCCGGACCATTGATCGAAGCGATAACGGGTTTGGTCATCTGCCGGATCGCGAGAATGACTCGCCGCCCGGCGCC
>DASVGE010000311.1:0-14809 GCA_036379695.1 Pyrinomonadaceae bacterium
TGTGGCTGAGTTGGGCTTCGTTTTGCTCCAACCGCAGTCCGTCGGTGATCACGGCCACGTTTTTATTGAACTCCGCTTGTATCGGGTCAGTACCGCGTAACGCGGTAGCGTCGGGTCCCTGCGTATCACGATCTCCCCGGGTATTGATCCCGCAGCCACCCGACGCTACCGCGTTACGGTACTGACCCGGTCCATCTACTGGCCTGCCTTGGTGTGGCTGAGTTGGGCTTCGTTTTGCTCCAACCGCAGTCCGTCGGTGATCACTGCCACGTTGCGATACCGGAACGTGTTGCCCGTGGCGCGCTGGAATTCCGCGATGGCCTTGTTGAGATCTGTCTGTGTTTCGAGCTCGCGGCCACGCGCAGTTACCAGATCCGTTTGGCGTTGCAGGACGAGATACACCGTCGACATGCCCGCCTGAAACTTGCGCTGCTCGCTCGTGTACTGCTGCTCCGCCGCCAAGCGCTGCGCGGCTGCGGCCGACATGCTCGCCTCAACCGATCGCACGCGCTGAATCGCGTTGCGAACCTCAGCTTCAATCTGTTGCTCCGCCTGCGCGCGAACCGACTCGAGGCGACGACCTTCCGCCAGCGAGTAGCCCAACTCCGCTTTCGCAGTACGGTTCTTCAGCGGCAGCGAGATGCGCACGCCGACTCGCACCGTCGGATTGTCCTGGCCCAGCAGGTTGGACCACGCACGGCCATAACCACCCTGCATGTCACCCGGTATCGTGAAGCCGTCCAGGATCGGATTGTCGTTATCAGTCAGCGTTCCCGCATAACCGTTGCTGCTGTAGCTGACCTGCAAATCCACCTGCGGCTTCGTTTGGTCTTTATAGAAGCGCCTGTTGATCTCGTTGACGTCCTTGCTGGTGCGCAGCTCGGCGAGTTCGAAACGATTCTCGAGCGCCATGTTGATGGCATCCGCCAGGAACATGCGCGGCGCTTCCAGGTTCACCGGTGTGATCGGAAGCAAGGCGCGCGACCAGAGCGCGGCGCTGCGATCGGCGAGCATCAGCGTCTTGAGCGCGTTCTCTGTTTTCGTCACTTCTTCCTGCGCGGCATAAACGTTCTGTTCGTAGATCTTCACTTGCGCTTCAGCTTCGACGACGTCGATCGGCGCGAGCACGCCTTGCGCAACTTGCCGCTTGTTCGTCTCGACCTGCGCGCGTGTTTGCTTCACGGCTTCGGTCTGCACCTGCAGGTTCTTGAGTGCATGGACCAGTTCCCAGTAAGCGTGTTCGACTCGCGTGATGACGTCAGTGGCGCGCTGGCGAAACTGAACGTCCGTCAGGGTCAGATTCTTCTTCGCGATCTCGATCTGGCGGCGCGTGTCGTCAGTCTTGCGACCGCGCATCAGTGGCTGCGTGTAGCCAATCGAGAACCTGGCTGACATAGTCGGGTCGAGGGCGTTGAAAAAGTTGTTACTTGAAAGGCGTGTCGAAGACAGATCAAATGTATAGGAGCCACCGAACTTCGGCGCCAGACCAGTCAAACCGACGCGACCCGTAAAGTCTCTCTGCGTGATCGAGCCGCTGTTGTTGCCGCCGAGAAAAGAACCGACGGGCGTTGAACTGCGCTCGAAGTAAGTTTCTGAGAACAACTCCGGATCGTAAGCGCCGCGAGTTGCGGTCAGTTTGTATTCGGCTTTGTCGACGTCGATTCGCGACGTGCGGATATCGTTGTTGTTCTCCAGCGCGAGCTTGATCGCTTCGGTCAGGCTGAGCGGCAGGGCGTCTGCTGATTCGACACCGACTCGCTCGGGCGTTACCGGCGTTTGCTGCGCGTGGGCGCTGATTGACGCCGTGATCAGTATTGCGATGATGAAAAACTTATTGAATATCGTGCGTTGCATAAACTTAGCTCCTTCGTCGCTACTCGTTTTCAGCCGCTTGAATGATTTGCTGGATGAAGTAATGAAGACCGATCAGCTCAACACCGCTCTCTTTGAGCCGGCAAAGGATCGACGCGCTGTCGCTATCGAGAAAGTTGGTGCCCGCCAAATCGATCGCGATCGCGCCTTCGTGTTCCCCGCGCAGCTCGTGGTAAGTCGATTCGAGCAATTCCGCGTCTGCGAGACGCAAACTACCTTCAACCCGCAGCGTCGTCGTCCTTCCCGCCTGACCGTCAACTTGAGTAATTCGTGTAGTCATGCGCTGAGCTAGTGCAACGGCGAGACCAAAACTGAGCGCAGTTGGACCACGAACCGTAAGTTATTGATGAAGAATGGAATGCCCGACAGGTACGCCGGCTTCAGGAGTGCGGTGGCGTGCGGTTGAACGCCGTATTTGGCGTCCGACGCCAAATACGGCGTCCACTGATCTGGCGCTTCCCTGGAGTGCGGTAGCCTGCTACCGCTTTGGCCAAGAGGTAGCAAGCTACCGCACTCCAAGGAAGCGCCCTTTATATCTGTTCAAATGAGTGATATAAGGGCGCCACACAAGGAGGACAGCAGAGATGATGGGTTTCATTTGGATGATAATCATCGGGTTAATCGCTGGCGCACTCGCTCGTCTGATCATGCCCGGAAGGGATCCGATGGGCATCGTCATGACGATCATCCTGGGAATCGTCGGCTCGATTCTCGGCGGCATGGTGAGCTGGGCAATCTGGGGAACTGACACGCCCGACGGCGGGTTTCGGCCGGCCGGTCTCCTGCTTTCGATAATCGGCGCGATTATCGTGCTCTGGATCTACCGGATGATTAAGAGCCGCAGCACCGTCTAGCAGATTTTAGAAATTAGTGCCTGAACTGCCGGACATCGTTGTTTATATCGAGGCTCTCGAGAAACGAATCCAAGGCAGTACTCTCGAACGTGTCCGTATCGCAAGTCCTTTTCTGTTGCGGACGGCGGTTCCGCCTCTGTCCAGCGTAGAGGGCAAAAAGATCGTCGAGCTGCGCAGGCTTGGGAAACGGATCTGCTTCGGGCTCGAAGGAGATCTGTGGCTCGTGCTGCACCTGATGATTGCGGGCAGGCTGCACTGGTATGACGAGCGGGCCAAGACTGCGAAGGGTCGCAATGTCGCTGTATTTGAGTTCAGCCATGGCAGCCTCACTTTGACGGAAGCCGGAACGCAGAAACGTGCGTCGCTGCACGTGATCCAAGGTGAGGCCGGACTCGACAATCTCAATCCCGGTGGTCTGGAAGTTTTTGACGCTACAACGGAAGAGTTCGCGCGCGCTCTCCGCGCCCGGAATCACACGTTGAAACGCGCCCTCACCGATCCACGCATCCTCAGCGGCATCGGCAACGCCTACTCTGACGAGATACTCTTCGAAGCCAAACTGTCTCCCTTCACGCTCACGCAAAAGCTTACAGACAACGACGTCGAGCAACTCTTCGCCGCGATCAAGCGAACGTTGTCTGACTGGGTTGAGCGTTTGCGTTCAGAAGCAAAGGATCGTTTTCCGGAAAAGGTGACGGCGTTCCGTCCGGACATGGCGACGCACGGCAAGTACGGGGAGCCGTGTCCACGTTGCGGCAACAAGATCCAGCGCATCCGCTACGGCACAAACGAAACCAACTACTGCCCCACCTGCCAGACCGGCGGCAAACTCCTCGCCGACCGCGCCCTCTCGCGTCTCTTAAAGGACGACTGGCCCCGTACGCCGGAAGAACTCGAGAACTTAACAAAGAATTAGCCACGGATAAACACGGATTTCATACACAGATTAAGAAAAAATCCGTGTATCAAATCCGTGTCTATCCGTGGCTACCTAACTTTCCGTTCCGAGTTCTCGAGATGTCGCGTCGTCCCGTCGGTGACGCTCATATTGGTCGGAATGAACTGACTCGTGTCCGCCGCTCGCAAACCACGAACAGGCGTTCCTTCGTCCAACTCCTTCCCTTCCTTCATCGCTCGCTCCTGGGCCTCGACAATTTTCTTGCTCACGACCATGCCATTAATGATCAATGCCAGCCCAACCATGAACGGGATGATTCCCGCCACCCATATTCGCAGAAGTATCTCTGCTTCGTCAGGCGTAGCCTGAGCTGCGATTCCTTTCATCAACACATGCAGGAAAACCGAGACTCCGATCCCGACACTACTAACGATCACGCCCGCTTTGATTTCGTTGTAGCGCTTGACCTCAGGCGTGATGCCCATGCGGCGTTCCATCTCGAGCTTCCGCAGTTCCGCGGCCTGACCTGACATGAACATCTCTGCCACCCAGGTGTTGCCCCACTCAAACTTCTTGGCGGAATCGGGCGCATCCAACGCCTCGCGCACCGCTTGCAGGTTCGCTCCACAAAACGTGCAGAACTTTATGTCGTCGGTTTGGTTTGAAGAACAACGCGGACATAGCATAAGCAGCTCCTATGGTCGGAATCACTAAGGGATACGACGATTCTACGACCTCGGTTCTTGTCAGGGGAAGTTCCCGCTATAATCTCCGCTGGCCGTCATGTCGTCGACCCCAAACACATGAAGCCCATTCCCGTTAAAAGCATCGCGCATTACCGCATCGTCGAGCCGATCGGCGCCGGCGGCATGGGCGCAGTTTATAAAGCTTACGACAACAAGCTGCAGCGCATCGTGGCGCTGAAACTGCTGCCGCCGGAGTACGTCTCGCAGGACGATCGCCGCCGTCGTTTCTTCCAGGAAGCACGCGCCGCTTCGGCGTTGAACCATCCACACATTCTCACGATTTACGAAGTTGGGGAAGACGAAGGCAGGCCGTACATCGCGATGGAGTACGTCGAAGGCGAAACGCTCCGCAAGAAGATCGCAAAGAACGGACTGCAACTCAAACAGACGTTGGACATCGCGATCCAGATCGCCGCCGGCCTTGCGCGCGCGCACGAACTCGGGATCATTCATCGCGATCTCAAACCCGAGAACTTAATGCTCAGTCGCGATGGTTACGCGAAGATTCTCGACTTCGGTTTAGCAAAGCTGGTCGCGGAACGAGAACGCGCGCTCGTCGCCGACAGCGAACAGAAAACGTTGATTCGTGGTGTGGAGACACAGTCGGGCGCGTTGCTGGGCACGGTCAACTACATGGCGCCCGAACAGTTGTTGGGCCACCGTGTGGATCGTCGCTGCGACGTGTTTTCGTTTGCCGTAGTGGTGTGCGAGATGCTGACGGGCACGGCGCCGTTTGTTCACGAAAATCGCATCGACACGATGCACGCGATCCTGCATCGCGAGCCGACGTTTCCCAGCGACGGCCGGCCGGAGCTGCCGTTTCAGTTGCAACGAGTCTTGTCGAAAGCGCTCGCGAAAACGCCGAAAGAGCGTTATCAAACCATCGCCGAACTCTCGGAAGAGCTCAAGATAATCAAACGCGATCTGGATCTCGGTAAGGCATTGCCCGTCGCGCCAAAGACCAGGCTGGTGTTGAAACGCACCGGCGATCGGCGTGCGGTCGATTACGAGAATGAGCTCAACGAAGCGCAGTTCAAAGCCGTTACGACCACGGAAGGCCCGCTTTTGATCGTCGCGGGAGCGGGCACCGGCAAGACACGCACGCTGGTTTATCGCGTCGCGCGCCTGGTTGAAATCGGCGCGAAGCCGGAATCGATCCTGCTTTTAACTTTCACGCGACGCGCCGCCGCGAGCATGCTCACGCGCGCTGCGGCGCTGGCTGACGCGCGTTGCCAGCGTGTCTCCGGCGGGACGTTCCATTCGCTCGGTCACTCGGTGCTGCGCAAGTTTGCAGATCAAGCCGGTGTCCAGAAGAACTTCACCGTGCTGGACCAGAGCGATACCGAAGACCTGATCGATCTGCTGCGCCGCCAGATCCGTCTCACAAAAGCCCAGCACTTTCCGCGCAAGCGAACGATTGCCGCCATCTTCAGCATGATGGTGAACAAGGTCCAGACGTTGAAACAGGTGCTGAACCAACAGTACCCGCAGTTCGTGGACGAGCGCCGCAATCTCGAAACGTTGTTCAAGTCGTTTGAGGAGTTCAAACGCAGCCGGCACATGCTGACGTATGACGATCTGCTGGTGCGGTTTCGTGAAGCGCTGGAAGCGAGCGCGCAGATGCGCGAACAGCTCTCGGACCAGTATCGCTACATCATGGTCGACGAGTATCAGGACACAAACAAGCTCCAGGCACAGATCGTGAAGCTCATGACTGCGCGACACGACAACGTTGCCGTCGTCGGCGACGAGTTTCAATCGATCTACTCGTTTCGCGGCGCGAGCCATCGCAACATGCTCGAGTTTCCGAAGCTCTTTCCGTCAACGCAGATCATCAAACTCGAGGAGAACTTTCGCAGCACGCAACCGATTCTCGACGTCGCGAACGCCATCATCGCGGACGTGAAAGAGAGTTATAAGAAACGTCTTTACTCGCGTCTCGAAGGTGGCGAGCCGCCGGTAGTTGTGAGTGCGCACGACGAGAATGAGCAGTCGCAGTTTGTCGCGCAGCGGATCGCTGATCTGCGTGACCAGGGCGTGCCGCTCAGTGACATCGCGGTGCTGTTTCGTTCGAGTTCGCATTCGTTCGATCTGGAAATCGAACTCGGCAAGCAGGGACTTCCCTTCCGCAAGTTTGGTGGGATGCGGTTCGCCGAGTCGGCGCATATCAAGGATGCGATCTCGTTTTTGCGCGTCGTGGTGAAGCCGTCAGACACGCTTTCCTGGTTTCGCGCGCTGAAGCTGATCGATCACGTCGGCGACGCGACTGTCTACCAGATACTCGAACATCTCGGCGTCGAACATCGTGAGTTCAGGTCAACAAAAACGCGGGTGGGTCTATTCAAGAAACTGCTCCGCTTCCCGGCTCGCGAGTCGTACAAAGCACAACTGGTCCGGCTGGCACGCGTATTTTGCACGATGGCGGAGGGCCAGACGCCAAACGAGCAATTGTCGACGGTGTTGCGTTTCTACAAGCCGCTCTTGAAAAACAAATACGATGACGTGCAACGTCGCGGACGCGATCTCGAGCACCTGCAAACGATCGCAAAACGCTACAAGACGCCGGCTAAGTTGCTCGACGATATTGCGCTCGATCCGACTGAAGCAGTTGGCGACAACGCGCCACGACACAGAAGTGGTTTCGTCACGCTTTCGACAGTGCATTCGGCGAAAGGTCTTGAATGGGACAACGTGTTTCTGATCTGGATGACTGATGGATGGTTTCCGTCGAGCAGGTTTCAGGATGAGTTTGACGACTATGACGAGGAGCGGCGGCTGCTCTACGTCGCCACCACGCGCGCGAAGAAGGAATTACACTTCGTCTATCCCGCGGTCGATGTCTATCGCGGCCCGGAAACGGACGGCACGCCCACACTCTCGCGTTTCCTGGAACCGATACCACCATCCATCCTTCCACACGCTTCGCTGGCAGGCGAATAAGACAATCCACAGATTACACAGATTTTTTTACGGATGATCTGTGCAAATCCATCTATTCTGTGTAATCTGTGGCTAAAATGACCCTCGGAACGGAATGGCTCATCGACGCAAGCGGGTGCGACGCGGCGGCGCTTGCAGATCTCGATCGCATGCGTGCAGTTTTCGACCGCGTCATACGCGATCTCGAGCTCAACGTGCTCGGCGAGATCGCGTGGCATAAGTTCGATCATCCCGGCGGCGTCAGCGGTCTCGCGCTGCTCTCCGAGTCGCATCTCGCTTGTCACACGTATCCGGAATTCCAAGCCGCGACGTTCAATCTCTACTGCTGTCGAAACCGCGCCTCATGGTCGTGGGAAACAACTCTCAAAGAAATGCTCGGCGCAACTGACGTGACCGTTCGAAAATTCGAACGCTTGCTTCACGAAGACGCACACACCATGGCAGGAGCCGCTAAATGAGTGTGCTCGTGGCGAACTGCCCGTCGTGCGGCGCGCCGGTAGAGTTCAAGAGCGGCCAGTCGATCGTAAAGATCTGCGACTACTGCCGCTCTGCAGTCGCACGCACCGATCGCGACTTGAAAGACCTCGGCAAGGTCGCCGAGCTTGTCGAAACCGGATCGCCGCTCGACGTTGGCGTACGCGGCAAGTGGAAAGACGTGCCGTTTGAACTAACCGGGCGCGCGCAACTCGGCCACGAGATGGGCGGGCAGTGGGATGAGTGGTACGCGACGTTTTCAAACGGCTGGCTCGGCTGGCTCGCGGAAGCACAGGGTCGTTTCTATATCACGTTTCAATATCCCATTCCCGAAGGCGTTGAAGTTCCGCCTTTCGATCAACTCCAACTCGGACAAAGCGTACCTGGCCTGCCATGGCCTACACCTTTGATCGTCGCCGAAACCGGACGCGCCACGGCTCTCGGCGCTAAAGGCGAGATCCCGTACCTGTTAACGCCGGGCGAGACTTACTACTACGCCGATCTCTCGGGTGTGAACGGCGCGTTTGGCACACTCGATTACAACCAATCTCCTCCGCTGGTCTTCCTGGGCCAACAAGTCACGCTCGCAGACCTCGGCATCACGACTACGCGCACGCCCGAACGTGAAGAACGACGAGTCGGCGCGGCGCAACTCAGTTGTCCAAATTGCGCCGGACCGCTCGAACTCCGCGCGCCCGACAAGACCGAACGTGTCACCTGTCCGAACTGCAACTCGCTGCTCGACGTCAATCAAGGCCAGCTTCAGTTTCTGAAAGCACTCGAGAAGCCGTGGTTTCAACCGTTGATTCCGATCGGTACCGCCGGCACGGTGCCGGAAGGAAAGATGACGGTGATCGGCGCGATGGCTCGCAGTGTGACGATCGAAGGTACGCAATACTTTTGGAGCGAATATCTTCTCTACCATCCGCAGATCGGATTTCGCTGGCTGGTCCATAGCGACGAACACTGGAACTACGTGCGCGCGGTGCCGCCGGGAGAAATTTCTGAATCGGATAAGTCTGCGAATTATCAAGGCAAGCATTACAAGATCTTTCAGGACGCGCAGGCGCGCGTTGAAGTGGTGCTCGGCGAGTTTTACTGGAAGGTCGAAACGGGCGAACAGGTTCGCGGCGTTGATTACGTTAAGCCGCCTTACATGCTGTCTAAAGAGGTGTCGACGGTTTATGTCACGAACCCGGATGATGCCGCGAGGTCGCAGCGCGTCACGGGCGAGATCAACTGGTCACTCGGAACTTACGTCGAGGTGCCGCAGATCGAGAAGGCATTCGGGGTTAGCGGCCTGCCACGTCCTTCGGGCGTCGCGCCAAACCAGCCTTACAAACATTGGTGGGTTTACAAGTACTGGCTGGCGTTCATTGTGCTCGCGCTGGTGCTGGGGTTCGTGACGATGGTTTTTGCCGGTTCGACGAAGGAAGTGTTTTCGCAATCGGTGACGTTGCCGCCGCTGCCGAATGCAGACGGCACGCAGGTTTTCTTCAGCGAACCTTTTCAGTTGGAAGGCAGGCGCAACATCAGGATCACCGGCCAGTCGCCGGTGCAGAATACGTGGGTCTATCTCGAAGGAGATCTGATCAACGACGAAACTGGCGTGGTGCAGTCGTTTCCGATCGACATCTCTTATTACCAGGGTGTTGAGGATGGTGAGTCGTGGACGGAGGGTAGGCAACAGGATTCGGCTTACTCGTCGTCGATGCCGGCGGGAAGGTACGTGCTGCGGTTGGAGGGACAGTGGGAGAAATGGCAGCAGCCGGCAGTCGTGACGGTGAAGATCGAGCAGAACGTCACGAGCGGATTCAACCTGTTGCTGGTGTTGATTGTTTTGTCGATTGGACCAATCGTGATGGCGATCTATCACATCAGTTTCGAACACAAACGATGGTCGGAAAGTATGTTTAGTAGCAGTGGCGGTGATAGTGATGATGACGATGAGTAGGAGTTTCTATGCTTAAAACACTCTACACAATCTTCGGTATCGGCGTTATCAGCTTGTACAGCGTCGCCGCGATGTTGGGTTGGGAGATTACCGGTGGTTCGCGCCGGCAGCTACCGCCCGACGCGCGGCAGAATGGTTATCGCTCGTTCCACTTCTGGCATTACGGCTTACACGGAGGAAAATGATGCACACAATCCCGGGATTGGTGATTCCACTTGAAGGTCTGCTGCCCGCGTTCGTAACGACGATCGTGTTCGTTGTATTAGGGCTCATTGTCTTTGCGCTCGCGTTCTTCGTGATCGCAAAAGCGACGCCTTTCTCCGTGCGGAAGGAGATCGAAGAGGATCATAACGTCGCTCTCGCTATTGTGATCGCCTCTGTGATCCTCGGCAGCGCGTTGATCATTGCCGCCGCGATCCACGGTTGAGGATGAAACGGCCGCCGCTACTCTTCCTCAATGTTCTCATCGTCGCGACCTGCGGGCTGATCTACGAACTGCTGGCGGGCACTCTCGCCAGTTACGTTCTGGGCGACTCCGTCACACAATTCTCACTTATCATCGGTATCTATCTTTCTGCGATGGGAGTCGGTTCGTGGCTCTCGCGCTTTATCGACAAGGGACTCGCGCGACGCTTTGTCGATATTGAACTGGCAGTTGCAATCCTCGGCGGCTTCTCCGCACCGCTACTCTTTATCACCTTTGCGCGCGTCGGTTATTTCTACGCCGTACTCTATTTCGTCGTCTTCGCGATCGGCGTCTTCGTCGGACTCGAAATCCCGCTGTTGCTGCGCATCCTCAAAGATCAGATCGAATTCAAAGAGCTGGTGTCGCGCGTGCTCGCCCTCGACTACATCGGTGCGTTGCTCGCGTCGATCCTGTTTCCGATTCTCTTCGTTCCGCGGCTGGGGCTGATTCGAACGTCGCTGATCTTTGGAATGCTGAATGCCGCCGTAGCGCTGTGGGGCACGTGGCTGCTGCGGCCGCTGATCAAAGGCAGCGTCGTTGGGCTGCGTGTGAAGGCGATTGTTGTGATTGCGCTGCTGCTGATTGCGCTCGTGAAAGCAAACACGCTCACTTCGCTTGCCGAAGATGAGATGTTTGCCGATGAGATCATTTATACGAAAGACACGCCGTACCAGCGAATCGTCATCACGCGCGGGCGCGCGGGGTTTCAGTTGTTTTTGAATGGAAACCTGCAATTCAGTTCGACTGACGAGTATCGTTATCACGAAGCGCTCGTTCATCCGGCGATGCTGCTGGCGAATAGTCCGCGACGTGTTTTGGTGTTGGGTGGCGGCGATGGGCTCGCGTTGCGCGAGGTGTTGAAGTATCCAACGGTCGAGCGCGTCACGCTGGTGGATCTCGATCCGGAGATGACGAGGCTTTCGAGCCGGTTTCCCCTCCTCGCGCGGTTAAACCAGCAGGCGTTTAACGATCCGCGTGTGCAGGTTGTGAATGCAGACGCCTTCATCTGGGTGGAGGAAACTAGCGAGCCTGTGTATGACGCTGCGATCGTCGACTTTCCCGATCCAAACACATTTGCGCTCGGGAAGCTCTACACGACGCGCTTTTATCGTCTGCTGCGAACGCGATTGAGTGAGAATGCCGCGGTCTCGGTGCAATCGACGTCGCCGATGTTTGCGCGCAACTCCTACTGGTGCATCATCCGAACACTCGAAGCCTCGGGTTTTTCCGTCAGACCTTACTACACAGCGGTGCCGAGTTTTGGCCTGTGGGGCTTCGCGCTCGCGCGTTCGTCGGCGTTTGAAGTCCCTCGGAACCCGCCACCGGGCCTGAAGTTTCTCGACGATCAGACACTCACGGCCATGTTCACGCTCGCAAAAGACATCGAGCCGGTGCCCGTGGAAATCAATCGCCTCGATAACCAGGCGCTCGTGCGCTACTACGAAGGCGAGTGGAAAAGATTTGAATAGAGCCACAAAAAGGCACATAAGGCACAAAAGAGAAATCCGTGTCTTCATCCGCGTTCATCCGTGGCTAAAATATTTCTTGAATGAATAGGCGCGAAGTTCTTGCAGCTTTCCTCGGTCTTCCGGTGGCGCTCGCGGCGTGCCGGCGCAACGAGACACCGCCGCTACCGCCGGGCGAGATCGTCGGCACCTCAGACGCCTTCGGACATCGTTTGCGCGATGGGCTGCGGGTAGAAGTTCCTCAGGATGCGTGGTCCAACGTTCCGCTCGTGATCGTCGGTGGCGGCGTCGCCGGTCTCACTGCCGCCTGGCGTTTACAAAACTCCGGCTTCAAAGACTTCACCCTGATCGAACTCGAAAGCGCTCCCGGCGGCACTTCTCGCTCCGGATCGAATCGAACCATCTCGTTTCCGTGGGGTGCGCACTACATTCCCGCGCCCATGAAAGAGAACACCGCGCTCGTGTCGCTGCTCGAAGAGATGGGCGTCGTTGAAGGCAAGGATAAAAACGGCGAACCCGTCATCGGAGAACAGTTCCTGTGTCGCGATCCGGAAGAACGTGTCTTCTATAAAGGCCGCTGGTACGAAGGCCTTTATCTTCACGCTGGTGCAAACGACGACGACAAACACCAGCTCGACAAGTTCAACGCCGAAGTGTACCAGTGGGTCTCGTGGCGCGATGCACGCGGGCGCCGCGCGTTCACACTGCCGGTATCAGCATGTTCGGACGACGCCGAAGTAACCGCGCTCGATCGCATTTCCATGGCCGACTGGATGAACGAGCGTGGTCTTACGAGTCCACGACTGCGCTGGTGGGTTAACTATGCCTGTCGCGACGACTACGGCATGGAGCTCGAGCAAACGAGCGCCTGGGCGGGTTTGTTTTATTTCTGCTCGCGCGTGGTGGAGCCGGGAGTTGAATCACAGTCGCTGATCACGTGGCCTGAAGGCAACGGCCGTTTGGTCCAACATCTTTTCGAGAAAGCGAGAGCTAATATTCAGCTAGATCGTGCGGCGGTTGAGTTGATACCGGTAGATGATGGTGTTGACGTCGTCACCCTCGATCGAGAAGGACGTAATCCGCGTGGTTTTCACGCGCGTCGCGTGATCTTCGCGGCGCCACAGTTCATGGCGCGTTACATCATCAGGCCGTATCGCGACAATCCACCCGCGCACATTTCCGAGTTTCAGTTTGGTGCGTGGATGGTTGCGAATCTCACGTTGAAGGATCGGCCGAAGCCTGGCCCGCGTGATTTTCCGCTCGCGTGGGACAATGTGCTCTACGAAAGTCCGTCGCTTGGCTACGTCGTCGCCACACACCAGCGCGGTCTCGATCGTGGCCCAACCGTGCTCACTTATTACTACCCGTTATGTGACGAGAACCCACGCGTCGCGCGCACGCGTCTGCTGGAAACTGACTGGCGCGGCTGGGCCGAAATAGCGTTAACCGATCTTTCACGCCCCCATCCCGACATCCGTAACCTCGTCGAACGCCTGGACGTAATGCGCTGGGGTCACGCAATGATCCGCCCGCGAACCGGTTTCATGTGGGGCCCGGCACGCCGCGAGGGCGCCAAGCCATTCCGCTCAATCCACTTCGCACACTCAGAACTCAGCGGTGTCGCGCTATTCGAAGAAGCATTCGACGTCGGCCTACGCGTCGCTGATGAAATTAACCACGGATTACACGGATAAAAATCCGGATTTTATATCCGTGTTATCTGTGGTTAAGGATTTGTCTAATCACACTGAGAGCTTCGTCGAGTTCGGCGCCTGCGAGCTCGAGGCGCGGTGGCCGAACGCGCGCGTTGCCCATCCCGACTTCCTGTTGGACCAGCTTGATCAGTTGCACAAACTTCGGCACCGTATCCATCCGCAGCAGCGGCAGAAACCAGTTGTAGAGCGCGATCGCCTGCTCCCGCTCGCCATTCATCGCGTAATTGAAAAGATCGACTGACTCCCGCGGCAGCGCATTTACCAGGCCCGCTACCCAACCCACCGCGCCCATCGCGATACCTTCAACAATCGCATCATCGACACCGACGAAGATCGCGAGCCTGTCACCCGTTAATTCTCGAATCCACGTCACGCGCCGCACATCGGTGCTCGACTCTTTCACCGCCTCGAAATTCTCATGCTCCGTGGCGAGCTCCCTGATCTGTTCGGGCAGGAAGTCAGTCCCGTATGCGACCGGGTTGTTGTAGAGCATGCACGAAAGTTTCGTCGCTCGAAACACCGCTTCGATGTGCGCCTTCATCTCGCGCCAGTCGCTGCGATAGACGTACGGCGGCAACACCATCAAGCCACTACAACCCTCGTCAGCCGCCCATTTTGCTAACTGCACAGCTTCCGCTGTGCTCAACGATGCAATCGCCGCAACCACAGGAACTCGTTCTCCGACCGCATTGATAACGGTGTTCCAGATAGCCGGCTTCTCGTCGAAACTCAACGTCGCGCTCTCACCCAACGAGCCCGGCGTCACGATGCCGGTGCAACCGTGATCGATCAACCACTGCGCATGTTGGCCCACGAACGCGTGGTCGATGTTGAGATCCTCGTCAAAAGCCGTCGTCGTCGCAGGCATCACGCCCGCCCAGTTCATTTTCATTCCGTCTCGCTCCTGGAAACCAAACTCTCAACTCTCACCGGCAACACTGGCGGGCGCACTGACTCTGCGCGCCAGCCAAACAGAAACTCAACTGCCCCACCACAAACTCTTCCCTGGCATGGTCCCATGCCACAGCGCGTTTGCAGTTTCGCCGCACGCCACGAATCATGCGCACAAAGCCGTGCGAAAGTAACGTCTTCACAGCGACACACAATCGTCTCCGGCTCAGGCAACTCCTTAAGTTCTTCACGCAGTGCGAACGTTTGATTCAGCAAGCGGGCAAACTTGCGATGCTTGTCACGAAGCGGAAACAACGCACGCGCATCATCACGTTTCCCCACGGCTGCAAGCCCGGCAATCTCTCCCTCGACAAGCGATAACTCCAACCCGCCAATGCCAGTCGCCTCTCCCGCACTGTAAACCTGCGGAACGGTTGTCTGCTGAAACTCATCCACGCGCACACAGCCGTTCTCAACTTCACCTCCTAACAACTCCGCCAGCTCAACATTCGGCACCAGATGAAATCCGCACG
>DASVGE010000312.1:0-13021 GCA_036379695.1 Pyrinomonadaceae bacterium
GCCGCTTTAGTCTCGATCAAGCACGATCGATAACAAAGCGGCGGCAAGCCGCCGCACTCCAAGGAGTAGCTTAAGTAGCCACTCTGATGTCGTTGGAGATGTTGTCAAACTCGGTCAGTGAGCTCTGACTGCGGGTTACGATCTCGACTACTTCGGCGGGCGAATCGGTAATGTGAAACATCGCCAGGTCGTGCTCCGAGATCTTCCCACCGGGCAGGACCGTATTGCGCAACCAGTCCAACAGACCGCGCCAGTAATTGCTGCCAAAGAGCACGATCGGAAAGTTTCGAATCTTCCTCGTCTGAATCAACGTAAGCGCTTCGAACAACTCGTCAAACGTCCCAAATCCTCCCGGAAAGATCACGAACGCGAGGCTGTACTTCACAAACATCATCTTGCGTACGAAGAAGTATTTGAACGTCAGGCTGAGAGTCTGGTAGGCGTTTGCTCTTTGCTCGAACGGCAACTCGATGTTGCAGCCGATGGAGAGCCCGCCCGCTTCGAATGCGCCGCGATTGGCCGCTTCCATGATGCCTGGACCACCGCCGGTGATGACGGCGAACCCCTGCGCCGCCAGCAACGCCGCGGTTTCCTGCGCAGCCTTGTAATCGGGATCGTCGGGACTGGTACGCGCCGAACCAAAGATAGCGATCCCTCGGCTCAGGGTCGCCAGTTCGTCAAAGCCCTCAACAAACTCGCCCATGATCCGGAACACGCGCCATGTATCGGTGTGGGTAAACTCGTCGGGACGAGGGCTTTCGAGCAGTTGCTCGTCCTGTGTAGTTCCCGGAAGCTGCCGCCCGTGTGGGTTTTCGTCCTTTTTCATTAAATGCCCATGATGTTGTAGCCGCAGTCGACGTAGATTACCTCGCCGGTAATGCCGGTCGACATTGCGCTACAGAGGAACACTGCGGTATTGCCGACTTCGCGTGGTTCAACGTTGCGGCCGAGTGGTGCTCGTTCCGCGTGATGTTTCAACATGGTGCTGAAGTCGGAAACGCCGCGAGCGGAAAGGGTTTGAATTGGGCCAGCGCTGATTGCGTTGACGCGGATGTTTCGCGGTCCGAGATCTTTCGCGAGATATCGAGTGCTTGCTTCGAGTGCTGCTTTGGCGACGCCCATTACGTTGTAACCAGCGACGACTTTCTCCGCGCCGTAATACGACATTGAAATGATGCTGCCGCCTTCGGTCATCAGCGGAGCTGCGGCGCGCGCCAGTTGTGGCAGCGAGTAAGCGCTGATCTCGAGCGCCGTGAGAAAAGCTTCGCGAGAGGTGTCGAGGTATTGGCCGCCGAGCGCTTCGCGCGGTGCGAAGGCGATGCTGTGGATCAGGAAATCGAGCCGGCCAAACTTCTCGCCGACCTGGCGGAATGCTTCGTCAACCTCTTCCTGTTTCGTGACGTCGCAGGACAAGAGTAGAACGCCGGGCATCGCTTCGCTGGTCAGGCTCTCGACGTTTTCCTTGAGACGCTCGCCCTGGTAAGTGAAAGCAAGGTTTGCGCCTGCCTCGTGCAGGGTCTGGGCAGTGGCCCATGCGATGGAGCGCTTGTTCGCGACTCCGAAGATGATTCCGTTTTTGTTTTTCAGCATAGGTCCTATAGGTCCATAGGACCTATTATGCGGCTGCGCTTTCTGGTGCATTCATGAGAGCTTTGTACTCACCACTTTCCACCCATTGCAAGATCTCCGATACGCGCCAGACTGGAAACGGGTGGCTCAATCCGGACGTGATCACGTCAGCCCAGAAACGATCCAGCGCTTTTTCATCGTAGTTCTTCTGGAAGTCGCGGGCCTGGGCGAGAAACTGATCGTAATCGACGCGAGAAGCAAACGTGCCGCCGCTCAACTTCATCATCGTGCGGCCGATGACGTTTGCGTCCTGGGTAACGAGCAGTGCGGCGCGGTCGCAGGACAACTCCGCGCGTCTGGCCCACGCGAGCAGTGCCGCACGCATGCTCATCGTTAGCAATTCCTTGACGATGGGAAGCAGCGGCGTCATGCCCACGGCGCTCTTTGCGAGAAACTCGAGCAAACGCGCTGCGGTCAGGTAGAGAACGTGTTCGGCGTGAATGTGACCCACTTCGTGTGCGACGACCGCCAGCACTTCGTCGTCGTTCAATCTTTCGAGCAGTTGTGAATAGAGCACGATGACCGGACGTTCAACGCCACCGGTGAAAGCGTTGACCACGGGATTCTGTTGCACGAACAGCTCCGGCATATCGACGCCGAGAGTGGTGCACGCGATCTGGAGCTTGGCGTAGAGGTCGGGACACTGCGTCGGCGTAACCTTCACGGCACTGGCAGTGAAGATGACGCGTATGGCCGATTCGCCTGTGACTGCGAGTAGCTTTTTCAGCGCCGTGTCGATGCCGGGAATCGCTCGCAGCGCTGCGAGTGCGCGGCGATCGGCCGGATGGATGTACTGGTCCTTATCGAGATTTGCGAACTTCTTGTGCGGCGCGTCCGAAAGCGGCAGGCGGCAGCGGCCACAGCGCGCGTCGCCGGATTCGGGGCGAACCTGGTTGCGTTGACCACAATAGCGGCAACGTATCGAGGGGATGTTACTAATCAGTTCTTCATTATCAGCCATCTTTAACGCTCACCTCTGCCAAAAATGTGCCCACGAGTATCGGATATCAGTTGGGCCTGTGACAAGTTGCAATAGAACAAGTCAGGAAGAGGGGCTTGCCCCCGCCGTCGCGAATTCTGAGAGCGGGGGCAAGCCCCTCTTCCTGACTTGTTCTATTGCTGAATGTCAAATTCTATTGCTGAATGTCAAATTCTGCCTCAGTGTTTGAAATGCCGCACGCCCGTAAAAACCATCGCCAGGCCGTGTTCGTTTGCGGCGGCGATTACCTCCTCATCGCGCACCGAACCGCCTGGCTGTATCACAGCCGTGATTCCATGTTTCGCCGCTTCATCTATCCCGTCACGAAACGGGAAGAACGCATCCGACGCAAGCACAGAACCCGCTACCGGCAACTGCGCTCGCATCGCGCCAATCTTCACTGAATCGACCCGCGACATCTGTCCGGCGCCGACTCCCACCGTCTGTCCATCTCTCGCGTAGACGATCGCGTTTGACTTCGTGTGTTTGCAAACGACCCACGCGAACAGCAGCGCTCGAATCTCTTCGTCTGTCGGCGGGCGTGCGGTGACGATCTTCAGTCCATCAGCGTTGAGCTTGTGATCGTCGGCAGTTTGGACCAGCATGCCACCTCGGATGTGCCTGAACTCCAGTCTTCGCGCAATTTGTTCCTGCTTCAGACGCAGAATCCGCAGGTTCTTCTTTGCCTGCAGTATCTCGAGCGCCGCAGAGTCGTAATCAGGCGCGATCAGGACTTCCGTAAACACTTTGATAACTTCCTGCGCCGCCTCCGCATCAACCACGCAATTAAAAGCGACGATCCCGCCGAAAGCTGATACCGGATCAGTCGCGAGCGCCTTCTTGTAAGCCTCAGCCGCCGTCGCTCCGAGTCCGACACCGGAAGGATTGGTGTGCTTGATGATCGCGCAAGCAGTTTGGTCGAAGTCGTTCACGAGCGCCCAGGCTGCGTCTGCATCGACGTAGTTGTTGAACGACATCTCCTTGCCGGAGATCACCTCGGCGTTGGCTATGCCGCCCTTCACAGCCATTCCGTAAAGAGCGGCGATCTGGTGTGGGTTCTCGCCGTACCTGAGGTCGGCAATCTTGCCGATGTTCCACGATGATTGACCGGGCAACTGACCGTGGAATCGTTCTACTGAAAAGTCCTCTGCAGCCGGTGCCGGCCCGGCGGAGCTTGAGATTCCACCGGCAACGGCGCTAAAGCCACCAGTCCCTGCCGCTGCGCTCGCCTGTTCCTTTGCGGCAAGGTAAGAACTGATCATCAGGTCATAAAACGCCGTCTGTTGAAATGCCTCCTGCGCCAAACGTTGTCTGGTTTCGAACGACAAAGCGCCACCGCGATTTCTCATCTCGTTGAGAACGCTTTCATACCGCGCAGCGAGTACTACCACCGCCACGTCGCGCGCGTTCTTCGCCGCCGATCGAATCATCGCCGGCCCACCGATATCGATCTGTTCGATCGCCTCTGCGCGCGTCACACCTGCACGCTTGATCGTGTCGGCGAACGGATAAAGGTTCACGACCACCAGATCGATCGGCTCGATTCCATGCTCCTGCATGGCGGCGACGTGCTCCGCGTTGTCGCGAATCGCCAGCAAGCCACCGTGTACACGCGGATGCAGCGTCTTCACGCGCCCGTCCATCATCTCCGGAAAGCCCGTGATATCGGAGATGTCGCGCACGGTTATGCCGGCGTCGCGCAACGTCTTCGCGGTGCCGCCGGTGCTGATAATCTCGACGTTGAAACTCGCAAGCTCGCGGGCGAAGTCTACGATGCCGGTTTTGTCGGAAACACTGATTAAGGCGCGTCGGATGTGGCGGAGTTGAAGATTGCTTGTGTCAGTCATCTAATTTGGGAGTTTCTGTGCGTCTGATGGTCTTTGAACAAAGAATTTTTGTGTGCGCGAGTAGCCGAAAGAGCCTACCGAATATTCGACACCTTCACGCTTCATAGTTACCGTGAAAACGTGTTTGCGATCGTCGCGCGCGGATTCGGATATATAGAAACCCAAAAGGTACTGGCTTTTCAAATCCTCTTCGATTGCGTGGAAGATTGGCGTCAGATCGTTCTGCCTTGGCATGAGCGCTGATTTCGCGTCGCCTACGAGGAAATACTTGCCGCCAGTTTTCTCGGCCAGTTCACGAAAGCCTTTGCTCGGACGACGCACGGCGAGTCGTCCGTCGATCGGTTCAAACAACGGCAAATGGATCACGTAGAAGGAAACGCGCTTTTCGAGCGCGGTACTAATCACGCTATCTGCCTTCGTCCGGCTGATAGTGTCCAGACCGTCGCTGATCAGGATAACGATGCGACGTTCAGCGCGAACGCGAGGCAGATCGTCAAATGACCTGACTGCCTTTGCGGCGGCGTCGAAGATGGCAGTCTGCTGATTCGGCGCCGCGAAAAACTCAAAGGCTGCGCGTGCGGCGTCGAGATCTTTTGTGAATGGAGCTACGAGAGAAGCTGTGTTGGAGAAACGAAGAATCGCGACGCTGGACCGTTCGCCGAACTTCGAGAAGAGCGCGAGGGCCGCTTCCTGCTGTTGTGAAATGACCTGGCGCAGGCTTCCCGACTGATCCAATGCAAACATCAACGCGACGCGATCCGTGCCGGGAGTTAGGTACATCCCGGTGGTCACCTGATCCTGATCTTTCAGCAGTAGATCCTGTTCGGTCAGGCCAGGAACCGCCTGTCCCTTTTTGTCCCTGACGCGTACGGGGATAAGCAGGAGGTCGGTATTAACCCGCACGACCTCGTCTTCATCGACGGTTTCCTGGGCTAAAGTTGAGATCTGAAGACAGACGAGTAGGGAAGCAAGAGCAACAAAACGCAGCAGCCGCAGTCCGGCTATACGAAAAAACGGCCGAAAAGCAGGATGCTGAGGATAACGATGATGGTGATGACGATGATTTTGACCAGGCTCACGGCTAAATCCTCTCGCGTGGGATACGTCTATGTCAACCGTCGAGTTCAAGATTTTTGCCACGGATTTCACGGATAAACACGGATTATCATAAAAATCGGAGCGTGTATGTCACCCGCAGCCCGCGCCCCATTTCCGGCGCAAACTCCTTGATAAACGAGAGATGGTTGCGGTACAGCGTGTCGCCGACGTTGAAAAAGTTGAACGAGATGATATGCGCCGCATGCTGCTGCGCAAAGAGGTACGACCCCGAAAGATTGAAGACGGCGTAACCCGCGGTTCGTGTCTCGGTCGGAAAGATGCGATCCTGGTGATTCGCCATCACGAGTTCGGGATTCAACAGCAGTCCCTTGTATCTGAATTCCATCCCGAAACGCCCGCGCAACGGTGGAATGCGTGGCAAAGGCGTATTGTCTGACGTCAACTCAGCATTGACGTAATCGAGCCCGAGGTTGAGCCACACTGCCGGATGCAACGCCGCGTCTAAACGTGCTTCGGCGCCTTTATAGCGTGTCGTCGCCTGATCGTACTCGGCGACAGTCAGCCCGTCTTCAACATCTCCCGTCGGCGCCAGGAAGATGAAATCCTTAATGTGGTAATAGAAGCCGTTCGCTTCAAAACGCACGCGCTTGGAGTTATGCCGGATGCCGAAATCGAAGCCGTTGCCGAGTTCGCGTTCCAAATCCGGGTTGCCGATCTCGAACGCGAGATTACCAGGGTGTGGTCCAAGGTTGTACAACTCTTCCAGCGCGGGTGCGCGATACGAATGAGAGTAGTTCGCGACGAACGAACCACCATTCCACGTCGCCACACGTAGTCCAGCCGCGCCGGAGAAGCCGGTGAAGCTTCGATCCGGAAGAACTCCGCGAACTGGTGACGCTTCCGGGTTGTAACGATTGTTCTCGAGGCGCCCGCCTAACTGCAACGACACACGTTCGAAGTCGAAAGTCTCGAGCCCAAACAGTGCGAAGGCGTTTTGTTTTGTTGGCGGCGCCAGCGCTTCTTCACCCGAGGCTGAAAAATCGCGGTGCATACCCCAGAAGCCAAAGCGGCCCGAAAGTCGGCCGCTCTTCCGCTGATCAAAAAGACCCTGGTAGAGAAAGGTGTTGTTCCGAAAGCCGGTTCCGACCTCGCCGGTGATGGAATTGATTTCGGCGTGCCGGTAGTTGTTGTACTGAACGGAAAAGGTTCCGGCGTCGATGAAGGTTCCGGTTTCGCGGAAGCCCCCGCGCAACTCGATGCTGTGGCGGCGTGGATTCAACTCGACGATCTCCGGATCTTCTTCGTTTGGATCGACCGGAATGCCGTAGCGACGTTTGTTGAAGTTGTAGTTGAAACTAAAGAACCCCTTTTTCGGATAGAAGCCAAATCCGGCAGACGTGCTGACCTCGCGTGAAAAGGAATTCTCGACGCGGCCGATCGGCGTGTCGTAGTCGCCACTTCTCTGACCGCCGAAATTCGCCCAGGTTAGCCAGCGCGCGGTGCCGTACTCGATGCCGCCGCTGCCCCCGCCGTGATTGCTGTTGGTGCTGCCGAGGCCGGTCAGATAACCGTTGAGTCCCTTGTGTGGTGAGTCGTGGCCGGAAACTGTGTTGACTACGCCACCGATGGCGTTGCTGCCGTAGAGCAGAGTTGCCGGACCTTTTACGACTTCGACTCGCTCAGCAGTTAGCACGTCCACCGGTTCCGCGTGATCGCCCGACTCGAAACCGAGACCGCCGACACGATTGCCGTCTTGCAACACGAGCACGCGATCGCCGTCGAAACCGCGAATGACGGGACGCGCGGTGCCCGGTCCGAAACTTCGCTTGGCGATGCCGAGTTCGCCGTCGAGAGCTTCGCCGAGTGACACCGGACTCTTCTTTGCGAGTTCGATCGAGCCGAGGACGTCGACCGATTGGATCGAACTGCTCAAAGCCTGCTCTGTGCCGGTTGCGGTGACCGTAACTTCTTCGCGTACGCCTGTCAGTTCGAATTTGAAATCAATAGTAGCTTCACCACTGGTTAGATCGGCGGTGCGAACGATGTCCGGAACGCGATCGAGATGTGCCACCACGTCGTACTTGCCGGGCGGCAGGTTTTTGAATTCGTATTGGCCGTTGTTATCGGTGTCGACGGTGCGCTTCAGTTGCAGGATCGTGATCAAGGCGTTGTGGATAGGCTTGCCGCTATCGCCGAGTGTTACTGAGCCGCGCAGGGTCGCGGTACCGGTTGGGGCTGCCTGGCCGAAGGCAGTGAAAGTGAGCAAGCAGATGAATAGGACGGAAATCGGTATTTTTTGAAGTAAATTCATTAGTGCTATCTCCTGATTGATCGATGCTGGGTCCATTCGCGCTCGACGAATGGACGCTATGCAGACGTTCGTTAAAGAGCGTCTGTCGGGACGTGTCCCGAGTGGTGCGACTTGTTCAGGAGATAGCAGGAGGCGCGCGCCCGGCTGTCGGTCCTGTGATTTGGGAAAGGACGTCGAGCGGCAGTTCCGTGGTTAAATTGACCCGCATCTGTCTGGGCGGGTCAGCGAGGCGAAAAGCGATGAGGGTAGTATTGAAGTGCTGGTGTAACTGGCAGATGAGGCAGTCGCTGCACGTGCTCTTGCTCGAGAGCGGCGTCGACGTCTGCTCAGAGTCGGTTAGTGCAGTTGCACTGCTCGGAGCAGACACCACGAGCCCGTGACGGTGCGCTGCTTCGACGGTTGTGCCGTAGAGAATTAAAAGAACCAGCAACAGACCAAGCCCACGTTTAAGTGGGGCGCAGTGATTCTGAAAAGCGCTGGTTAACATGCTGGTCACTGTCAGTTGTGTTAGATTCTGGGGCTCCGCGAATTGTACTGACAGGCATACGCAAACGCAATTCACATGACCCTCTGTAGTGATGAGATTGAAATCCGGAATTAGGCGCCTCCTTGGAGTGCGGTGCCTTGGCACCGCTTTGGCCAATAATTCGAAGAGCAGACCAAAGCGGTGCCAAGGCACCGCACTCCAAGGAGGCGCCAAAACTCAAAGTTTTCGGATTTTAGGGCTATTGATTGTTCTTCTGTGCTTCGGAAAAGTCGCAGCGCGGACGAATGTGAGTCGCGTTACGGTTTCAATGCCCGTGCCTGGTGAGATCAGGGTTGAAGCTCAGTTGCCTTCTCCAAGCCGTTCCTGGTCATTTAGAAACGCGTACGCAGGCGTTCTGGGCATAGCTGAGCGGGTGGGAGACTTTCGCGCTACGAATACTTCCGGCCAGGACGCGCGCGTCACAAAGAGAGCTGTGGGTGAGTTTCGATCCGAGCTTGACGCCACCACAATCACTTACGCCGTCAAACTTTCAGAACCGCGCGCTACCGACGTGCCGCACGTGAGCTGGCTCGCCGGCGATCGAGGGATCCTGATGTTTGCCGACCTCATACCGCAGGACATCGAAACTCTCTCCGTCGATTTCAAGCTCCTGACGGGTTGGATTGTTGAGTCATCTTTTATCAGCGACAAAAACGGCCGTTACACGGTCACTGAACCTCTGGACGCCGTGTTTCTGGTCGGACGCTTACTCCGTAAAACTTCAAACACCATTGACGGCGTGGTTCTCGATGTCGTGCTAAGCGGCGCTTGGCCCTTCAAGGAAGCGGAAGCTTTGAAGGTGGCAGGAACCATCCTGCAGAAGTACCTCGATCTGACGGGATTCAAACTGCCCGACAAAGCCACAATCATGATTGCGCCACTTCCGGTGACCACCGGCAAGTCGGAATGGAAAGCCGAGACACGCGGCTCAACCGTCGTCTTACTCGCCAATCCAGACAAATTCAAATCCTGGCGCAACCAACTCACCGTCATCCTCTCGCATGAGATGCTGCACCTCTGGGTGCCCAATTCGCTGAAACTCGAAGGCGATTACGATTGGTTCTTCGAAGGCTTCACTCTGTACGTTGCACTGCTCACTGTGCGGGAGCTTGGAACCATAGATTTCAAGGAAGTTCTCAACACCCTCGGTCGCGTTTACGACGTCTACATTTCTCATCCTGATGAGAAGTCGTTGATCGAGGGTTCCGAGACACGCTGGACCAGCCCTGTTACCAATGTCTACGTGAAGGGAATGCTGGTCGCGTTTTTGTATGACTTGAAAATCAGAAAGGAATCCGGCGGCAGGCTTACGCTCGGCCATCGCTATCGAGAACTCTTCAGCCGCCGCGTCGCTGCCAACGCGAACGCAAATGAAGCTATAATCGGTGTGCTGGAATCAGCTCCGGCAATGAGCGGTTTCGCGCGAGTATACATTGAGAGCAGCACACGACTCGAACTCGAGCAGGTGTTGCCGGCGTATGGACTCACGTTGGATTCGTCGGGAAAGAAGTCTCAACTACGTGTTAGCCGAGACCTGAATGATGAACAGAAGCAGTTGTTGCGCTCGCTCGGCTATCGAAATTAAGGGCGCAAATGACGGCTTCGAGGAACAGGAATGAGATTTAGCAAGACCCTACTTGTTTTCGCCCTCCTTTTGATATCGGTTGGTTGTCAAACCCTCGCAAAGAGAAACAACACTGGTGTGGTGGTCGCGCGGCGCGCCCAGATTCGCAGTTCGACCGCCGTGGTGGCCGCCGATCTCTTGCAGGTCAATCGAGGCGACGTCGTTGAAATACTCGATTCCACTGACGTCCTGGATCCGAGCGACAACACGCGAAAAGAACGTTGGCTGCGTGTGAAGGCCCGCGATACAGATTTCACCGAGGGGTGGATCGAGGCGCGTAACGTCATGCCTGACGATGTGCTCGAGGAGTCGAAAAAGATAGAGGCGGAAGACAAGGACATTCCGGCTCAGGCGACGGGACAACTGCGCGCGAGTTCCAACCTGCGACTGACTCCGGATCGCAGTGGCAACGAAAACATCATGATGCGGCTCGATAGTGGTTCGAGTTTCGACATCATTGGTTGGAAGCGTGTACCGAAGCCGAAAGCGTCGGAGGCGATTGAGAGCGACGTCGCTCCAAAAGCGGGCAGCGCGCAGCAAGGCGGTGCAAGGTCCGGGCGGCAGGAAGATGAGGCGAAGGAGCCGGAAGAAACAAACGAGCTCTGGTACAAAGTGAGACTTACTGCCGAGACGTCGCCGGCGCCCGCCGGTTGGATTTACGGCAAACAGGTCGAGCTTTCAGTACCGGCTGACATCATCTTTTATCGTACCGGACGAGAGTTCGTGGCCTGGCAGCGTCTTGACGGCGAGAGCAAGGCAGCGACTGACAAAGATGCTGGGCGAGAAGCGAAACCCGGGAGTTGGTTGATACTCGAGAGGAGCAGTTCGAATCAGCCGACGGGGCTTGATGAACCGGACTTCGATCGAATTTACGTGCTGGGTTATGACAAGCGTAACCAGGAGCATTACACCGCGTATCGGAGTCCTAACCTGCGAGGTTACTTGCCGGCGAAGGTTGAAGGGCAGGGCGAGGGAAAGAGCTTCACGGTGCGTGTTCAGGAAGAAGAAGGCGGCGAAGTGAAGGAAGTTCGCTACAACCTTTTCAAGGACGCGCGTGGTGTTTTGAAGGTCAACGCCCCCAACGTCCCGACGAGAGAGAGACGTCGAAGGTAGGCCGCGGATAAAAGACGGATGTTAATGTACAAGCGAGTTGTAATTGGTGTTGGTGGCTTCACTTCAGAGGTCGGAAAAACGACGCTGATATGTGAGTTGCTCAAAGCGTTCCCTGGTTGGGAAGCAATCAAAACAACTCGCGGACACTATCGCTCGTGCGGCAAGGATCCGCATGCGTGTTGTGTAAGTGATCTTTTGAGTGACGAACCTTTGGTGCGTTCCGGTCGCGAAGAGACTTACGAAGTTGGTAAGGACACGGGCCGCTACTGGGATGCAGGCGCAGCCAACGTTCACTGGCTGATCGCGACTGACAATCAGGTCGAGAAGGGAATCAAACAGGCGCTCGCGCGCGTGAGATCACCCGGCGTGTTTGTTGAGGGCAACAGCTTCTCTCAGTTTGTTGACACAGATCATTTTGTGATGGTGCGGCGGTCAGATACTGACAAAATCAAGCACTCCGCACGGCGCTCACTTGGTAAAGCAACAGCAATCTACGTTTCTGGTGTGACATCTGAAAGCTCTGACATGGAAGCGCTGTCAATCAAGTCGATACCGCTCTTCACTAGTTCAGATTTGTTTTCATTGATCGGATATCTAAAATGGAATCGATCGATAGCCTCCTGAAAGAATGCGAACGGCTGCACGGTCACATGTGTGCGGGGCAGTTGCTCGGCACGCGGATGGCGCTGCTCGGTTGTCGCTCAATCGGCATTGACGATCCTCGTGGCGCCGATCGTAAGAAGCTGATCGTCTGGGTCGAGATCGATCGCTGTATGACTGACGCCATCAGTGCAGTAACAGGTGTGCGACTGGGAACACGCAGTTTGAAGTACGTCGATTATGGCAAAGTAGCAGCGACATTCCTGAACACTGAAAACAAACGCGCGGTTCGGATCGTTGCGCTCGAGAGTTCAAGAGCGCTTGCAGACGAACGCTATCCCGAGATCAACAACAAACGCGAGCGGCAGTTTCGTGCCTACTCGGAAGCAACAGACGATGAGTTGTTTGATACTCAACTAGTCAGTGTTGAACT
The DNA here is from genome assembly GCA_036379695.1 of Pyrinomonadaceae bacterium. Lineage (GTDB taxonomy): Bacteria > Acidobacteriota > Blastocatellia > Pyrinomonadales > Pyrinomonadaceae > PSRF01. The sequence continues at coordinate 12,122 of DASVGE010000312.1, forward strand.
GAGAGATAACGACCGTCCTGGCAGTCCAAAGTCACGTGTAACCTGCACGGTCTGCAACGAAGGTGTTAATGACGGCAGGGAAGTAATCGGCGCTGATGGTGAGCCTCTCTGTAGAGGTTGTGAGCGAGGGAATTACTATTCGCGATTAGACAACCCGACTGCTTAAAAGGCATCTAACTCCCCGCCTTTGAAAACGTGGGTCTCACACAAGCAAGCGAAACTTGCGGCACTGAGGCGGTTGAAAATTAGGGCAACCCGAGAGTGAGATATGCATCTAACTCTCGCTTTTGAAAACGTGGGCCTCACGCAAACAAAAAAAATTTTGATTGTGAGCCACGAAGGTATTGACAAGTAGATTTTTGTCCCTATAATGCCCATTCCTCTTTTGAGAGGGCATCAAGGGGTTTGAGAAACGGGAATTTGAGACGACCTTTAGTGTCGCTTCTTCCGCAAGAGTTGCGAGAAGATTGCGGCGCTTTTTATTCTCCGAATAAATCAGGAGAATATGTCGAGGTTGGCTTGACAGAGTCGGGGTCGTTGGTTAATATCCCCGTTTGCTTGGGGCGAGATTGAGTCGTCTGTAAGGCAATCCAAATACAATTTGGAACTCGATGTTTGAAAACTAGATAGAGCGTGTCCGTTTCAAGACCTTTGAGAGTCAAAACGCGAACGATAAAGTTCGCGTCTAAAACACGCAAGAGTCATTATCGAAACTGAACAGAAAGACCAGTAATAGATAATGTTCCAGAGAACAAATTCTAACGAGAGTTTGATCCTGGCTCAGAATCAACGCTGGCGGCGTGCCTCAGACATGCAAGTCGAACGCGAAAGCCCCCTTCGGGGGGCAAGTAGAGTGGCGCACGGGTGAGTAACACGTAGGTAATCTACCTTTGGATGGGG
>DASVGE010000313.1:0-23532 GCA_036379695.1 Pyrinomonadaceae bacterium
GTTTAGTTGCCAGAATCACGTCAATCTTCCGAAGTATCGCAATCGTGATTGCGATCGCGGCTGTTTTCCTCTTCGGAGTTGCCACCACGGTCTATCTCTCTTTGCGCAGTCCGGAAGTAAAAGTCCCGGACGTCGTCGGCAAAGACCGCTTCGAGGCTGAACGAATTCTGGCTGAAGCTGATCTGAAGTTTCGTGTGCGCGCCAGCAGACCCAGCAACGAGGCAAAACCCGACACAGTTGTATTTCAGTTGCCGCGAGCCGGCGAAGTCGTCAAAACCGGGCAGACGGTGGCGATGGACATCAGCCGTCCCACGAAGGCAGGCGAATCACCCGAAAACGTAGCGCCTGACGAGCCTGAAAATCGCAATACAAATTCAGCCAACGAAAACGCGAACCGGCCGAAGCGACCACCGCGCAACAAGAACGCAAACGACAACGCGAACGCAAACGGCAACACAAATCGACCAGCTAACGTTAATCGACCCAACGCAAACGGCGGCGCTCCCAATGTGAACGCCACTCCCCGAAGCAACGTGAATCGAACTACCTTGCCCAACACGAATTCGCGACCACCGGCAAGCAATGAGAACAGACGTCCGGCGACTCCGCGGCCAACGCCAAACTAGATGGTTCAAGACCGGCACATCGATATCGCGCCATCGATTCTCTCCGCTGACTTCTCTTGTCTCGGAGACCAGATCCGGGCCGTGGAGCGCGGCGGCGCAGGCGTGTTGCACGTCGACGTGATGGACGGTCACTTCGTCCCCAACATCACGATCGGTTTGCCGGTTGTTAAGTCACTCGCCGGCTTCACTCGTCTGCCGATTGACACGCATCTGATGATTACGGATCCCGGGACATACGCGACGCAGTTTGTCGTAGCGGGCGCGCAAATGGTCTCGGTTCACGTCGAAGCAGATCCACATTTGCACCGCACGTTGATGGCTATCAGGGACGCTGGAGCACAGGCTGGCGTGGTGTTGAATCCCTCGACACCCGTGGTTGCGGTCGAGGAGGCATTACAGTTTGTGGACTATATTCTGGTAATGTCTGTCAATCCGGGTTTCGGGGGTCAGAAGTTCATTCCCCAGTCGATTGATAAAGTGAAACGGTTGCGCCGGATGATCGACGAGCGGCAGTTGAACGTGCGCATCGAGATCGATGGCGGCATTGACCGCAAAAATATCGAAAAAGTAGTCGCCGCCGGCGCCGAGATCATCGTGGCCGGGTCGGCGATTTTTGGCACTCCCGACGCTGAAGCAGCGGTTAAAGAGCTCCGCGACGCTACGGTCCAGTGGGTTTAGCCACAAAAACGCGCAAAAGTCACAAAAACATAAGTGCTTTTGTGCTTCTTTGTAGCAAACCGGATGAGTGAATATTGAATCCGATAGCGGTAGTCCCTTAACCCGCACAAAGACAAGTTTTATTGGAGGTTGATCTTATGAAGTCTCGCTTTCTTATCCTGGCGGCGTTCTGCGCCCTTGTTTTTGCGCTTCCGCAAACCGGATTCGCCCAAAAACAGACAGAGCTGTCGACCGGCCAGCGGCTAGACGTCATGTCCTCAAAACTCGACCTGATGCGCCGTTCGTTGAACAGTGCCATTCGGGCAATTGATGATAAGAGTAAGGAAAAGAAGGCAGCCAACGCCGATGATCCCGTCGTGCGATTAAAGGGACTGGAAAAGGAAGTCTCGGGTGTGATGTCCGAAGTGAGTGACCTGCGGACTAAGAATGATAAAGCCGAGAAGTTTGACACGACGGCCATCGATCGGCTTGAGAGCACTGTGGCGGAGTTAAATACGCGCGTCGAGGGCACCTTGCAGGAGACGGCGGGACTAAGGAACACCAGCGCGGCCGCCAATGCCGGAGATAAAAAGAAGAAGAAAAAAGGAAAGCTCTTTGGTTTGTTTGGCGGCGGTGAAGACAAATACGCCGAGCTAACCGGAGCAGCAGTCGCGGGTCGCGACCGCGTGCTGTTTGAAGAGGCCGCTAAAGAGGTTCGCAAAGGACATCACGATACGGGCCGGCTGCTCTTCGCGACGATCATCAACACGTATCCCGATTCACCTTTTCTCGCGCTCGCTAAACTCGCAATTGCCGATTCGTTCTTCCTCGAAGGAACCACGAGTGCATTGATTCAAGCTGCCCAAGCCTACCAGGATTGGCTGACATTCTTTCCAACCGATCCGTTGGCTGATGACGCCAGCCTGAAAGTGGCGGAAGCCGAGATGAGGCAGATGGGACTGTCGGATCGCGATATCTCGCACGCTAAGAAAGCCGAGATGCGGCTGAAGGTGTTGCTCCAGCAGTATCCGAAGAGCCCGCTGCGCGCCACTGTTGAAGCTCGTCTGGCCGAAGTTCAGGAAAACCTGGCGATGCACAATCTTCAGGTTGCGCGTTTTTATTACGACGTTAAGTATTCAACCGGAAAGGGTGGTCTGAAAGGTTCGCAGTCGCGCTTGAAGGAGATCGCTGAGAAGTATCCGTGCTTCTCCTACAACGACGAGGTATTTTACCGTCTCGCGACCACTTACCAGGCCGAGGAAGAGCCGGATGAAGCGGCGCGCTATTACCAGAAGCTCGTGCAGGAGTTTCCGGAAAGCGAGTACAACGAGAAAGCGCGCGAGCAACTGAATATTATCGGCGCACCGATTCCTGACAAGTCCGCGCCGAATCCGTGTTCGAAGCGCCAGCCGCAGAGCTTTATGGGCAATCTGATGCAGCAGGTTTCAGGCAAGGCTGACGTCACCGTCAACAAGAACGGCATCCTGATCAGCAAGGAAGGGAAAGAAGGTTCTGACCTGATCGACGAAGCACTGCGTTACAACGGCACGCTGCCGGCGCTGACTACGCCCGACGCGCCGACACAGCGCACCGTTCCGAAGACGCCTGCGGCCGATCCGAAGACGAGAAACGCAACCAGCGGCGCTGCGCCGACAGCATCAACGCCGGCGCCGTCTCCAGCAGTAATCAAACCTTAGGTCGAGAGGACTGTACCGGTTGGATCCCACCTCGCCAGAAGCGCAGGCGGAGTTGGCACGAAGGCATAAGGCAGCAGCCACCACCGTGCTGGGTCTGATAGTGGCTACAGTCCTCCTGTCCGTTCTCGCTGTTCTGGCCCGGCCTTACCTCAACCCGAAACCCAATTTGGTGCTCGACATGGCGGTGAGGATCGTGATTTTGATCTTCGGTCTGGGGGCCGTGGTTTGGCGGCGGACGAAGTTTCAACCCATGAGGCTTCAGGATATTTACGGCTTGTCAGGTGCGACAGGATTACTGCAAACACTGGAGAAAACGACGGTCCAACTCGCGGTGCTGGGCGCCGGGATAGCTACGATCGGGTTTATCGCCACCTTGATGACGGGTAATGAGCGGTACACCTTCTGGGCCGGCGCCATCGCCGTCGTCGTCTTTATCTACTGTTATCCCACCAGATCCTCCTGGACTCGCACCCTCAAGCGATTCGCGGAGCCCCAGCCTGAACCTGAGCCTGAATCCTGATCTAGCCACAAAAAGGCACAAAAAGCTCATAACTTGAAGAGCGAAGTCGCCCAAATCTTCGACGAGATTGGCGTCTTAACTTTCTGCTGAAATCTTTTGTGCTTTTGTGCCTTTTTGTGGCTGTACTCTGTTCGGTTTCATACAGGATTTTCAGGAAGAACAAAGTTGTTGATCCATATTTTTCTGGTTGGTAGGCTGAGGGTGGTGGTGAGGTCTTATGTATCGTCTAATCCCCCTCGCAGCATTGATTCTCGGCATAGTTGGCCAGTCTGCCCTCGGCCAGCAAGCTAAACCCCAGCCTGTCGCGCGCCTGATCACGTCAATCACTCCAGTTACAAGAGTCTCGACGACCTCGGCTCCAGTTGAGCCAAACGACATCGAGCGACGCGCGTTTGAGCAAACCAACATCATCCGCGTTAAGAACGGCCTCCCACCCTTCGAATGGGACAGCGATGTTTGCCGCATGGCGCGAATTCACTCGGAGAAAATGTCGCGTCAGGGCTTTCTCTCGCACAACACACCCGAGGGTCTGGGATTGCGAGAACGTATCCGCGCCGCCGGCATTGCAAAGTATGTCGTGCTCGGCGAGAACATCGCTTACAATCAGGGCTACGACGATCCGGGAGCGTTTGCGGTCGAGCGCTGGATGCTATCGTTAAAGCACCGCGCGAACATCCTGTCTCCTGAATTTCGCGCGATGGCAATCGGTAGTTTTGTTGCTCCCGACGGTTCAGTTTATTTGACCCAGACTTTCATTACGCGTTGAACTACACGTCTCTTAAGTTTCCTTCCTTCGCCAAAATAAACTGGTCCCTGCAAATTCTCGGTAAGCGTTCCGACGGTTATCACGAGATCGTAACCTTGCTGCAAACGGTCTCACTCTGCGACGAAATCACCTTCGAACTACGCGACGACAGCCAGATCATTCTTCATTGCGACGATCCATCGATTCCAACTGACGATAGCAACCTGATCGTCAAGGCTGCTCTTGCTTTGCGGAAACGTCTCGGATCGTCAGCCGGGGCTGAAATAACGTTGACCAAGAAGATCCCGGCGCAGGGCGGTCTCGGCGGTGCGTCTTCCAATGCCGCTGTAACGCTGCTGGGGCTGAACGCTTTGTGGCGCGCGGATCTGACGCCGGGCCAGTTGAAACTCATCGGACGTGGTTTAGGTTCGGATGTGCCGTCGTTTTTTGTTGGTGGTCGCTGCATCGCAATCGGCACGGGCACGACTGTTAAAGCGCTGCACGATCCGCCACTACAGCAACTGATCATCGTCACTCCCAACGCAAAAGTCTCGACTGCGAATGCTTATACATCTCTAAAAGCTCGTTCCTTGACAACTTCTGACTCGGCCTCTATTCTTTCAAGTTCCCTTGCGGACCTGTTTTCCGCCGGCAGTGGGCAAGTGCCTCTGCACAATGACTTTGAAAGGGTGATCTTTGAGATAGAGCCTGAAATCGAGCGTGCTAAAATGGCGCTGCTCGAGGCAGGTGCGCGGGGCGCTTTATTGGCTGGAAGTGGTTCGAGCGTGTTTGGCGTCTTTGATGACGAAGCGGCGCGAAATCGTGCCGTCGATAATCTGAAATGTGAAGCAGGATGGCGAGTATTTTCCTGCGAAACGCTTTCACGCAACGAGTATTTCGAGGCAATGACTTCATCCGGGTTCCCGCTTTTTACGCTCTCTTAAACAAACTGCAAACAGATAAACAGATACTGGGGCGTAGCCAAGTGGTAAGGCACCGGTCTTTGGAACCGGCATTCGTTGGTTCGAATCCACCCGCCCCAGCCAATCTTTCACTCTGAAGTTATGGGCACAACCGGCGGTATCAAGGTCTTTTGCGGTAATGCGAATCCCAAGTTGGCGGAAGAAATTTGTCGCCAACTCAGTTGTGACATGGGGAAGGCGTACGCAGAGCGCTTCTCAGACGGCGAGTTTAATTTTCAGATCGATGAAAACGTTCGCGGCGGCGACGTCTTCATCGTACAACCGACTTGCCCTCCGACTGATGCGAATCTGATGGAACTGCTGATCATGATCGACGCTTTTCGTCGATCGTCAGCCGAGCGCATCACGGCCGTGATTCCGTATTACGGTTATGGCCGCTCGGACAAGAAGGATCGGCCGCGCGTTCCGATTTCGGCGAGACTGGTCGCCAATTTGATTACGACCGCCGGCACCCATCGCTTGTTGACGATGGACCTGCACGCGGCGCAGATTCAGGGCTTCTTTGATATTCCGGTGGACCACCTGTATGCTGCACCGGTTTTTATCGGTTACTACCAGGAGCACCCGTTACCGAATTTGACGGTGGTGGCTCCGGATACCGGTGGCGCCGAACGCGCCCGGGCTTACGCCAAACGGCTCGACGCTGAACTTGCTCTTTGCGACAAGCGTCGCGAAAAGGCCAACGTGGCCGAGGTGATGAACGTGGTTGGCGACGTTCGTGGACGCAGTTGTTTGATTGTCGACGACATGTGTGACACGGGCGGGTCGTTGACTAAAGTTGCGCGCGCGTTGAAAGACGCGGGTGCCGAAAGAATACACGCGTGCTTCACGCATCCGGTGTTCTCCGGTAAAGCAGTTGAACTGCTGCGTGAGTCGGACATCGAGAAGATAATCGTTACCAATACTCTTCCGTTGCGCGACGGTGCGTGTGAGCTTGATAAGATAAAAGTACTAAGTATCGCGCCGCTTCTGGCGAAAGCGATCAAGTCGATCCACGAGGAGACTTCAGTTTCCTCGCTCTTCGTCTAGCGAAGGGCAAACACCTGATGGCTTAAACGAAGACCATCAGCGACCTGGGCCTGCAGTGAATGCCGGCCCGGGTCGCTGAAAGTTTGTAAGGAGAAATCATGGCGGAGAAAAAAGATTACAGGGTGCAGGCAAAGGTGCGTGATGGTCGCGGCAAAAACGATGCGCGGCGTGCGCGGCGTGAGGGTATGGTGCCCATCACAGTTTATGGCGGTGGTGCAGAGACTGTTGCCGCCGTCGCTCCGGCCCGTGATTTGGCAGCCATCCTTCGCTCTGAAGCCGGACGCAACACGATTTTTACGATCGACGTCGAAGGCGTGGGCGAGAGCGAAGTGATGTTTCACGATCGGCAGATCGATCCGGTTAAGGGTCGATTGATTCACGCCGATCTGACGCGGCTGGTTAAGGGACAGAAGATCGACGTGACAGTGCCGCTGCACCTGATTGGCGAGCCGATCGGCGTCACGGAGAACGGAGGCAATCTGGAACAGATCCTTCGCGAAATCGAAATTCGTTGTGAGCCGCGCGAGATTCCTGACACGCTGGAAGTTGATGTTACTAATCTCGATGTGCACGACACGCTGCACGTTTCCGATATTCCGGTGGGCGACAAGGTTGAGATCCTGACGGATCCCGAGCTCGTTATCGCCACTGTCGGTATCGTGAAGGAAGAGGTCGCTGCGGCGCCGGCAACGGAGGGTGAAGAGCCTGCCGAGCCCGAAGTGATCGGCAAGGGCAAGAAGGAAGAAGAAGGCGAAGCAGAGTAGGGGCCACAAAAAGGCACAAGAGTTGGTTTGGTGCGGTCTGTGCATTTTGTGCCTCTTTGCGGCAAGTCATGCTAATCGTTGGACTAGGCAATCCCGGAAAAGAGTACGAGTCCACGCGACATAATCTGGGATTCATGTTGATTGACAAGTTGGCCCACGATGAAGGGATCGCGGTCGGACGGCGCGAATGCAGTTCGCTGGTCGGACGCGGCGAGATTGAAGGCACGCGCACGAAGCTCGCGAAGCCGCAGACGTTCATGAATCTGAGTGGACACGCGGTTTCATGCCTGGTCGCCAAGATCGAGAGCGAGTCGCCGGTCGAGCAGTTAGTGGTTATTTCCGACGACCTTGCCCTGCCACTCGGAAAGATTCGCATTCGCGAACGCGGGTCAGCCGGCGGGCACAACGGGCTCAAGTCGATCATCGCCTCGCTGGGGACGAACGAGTTTGTGAGATTGCGGATCGGGATTCAGCCCGATCATCCGATTTCGGATTCGAAGCGGTTTGTGCTCGACCCGTTTTCAAAGAGCGAGCGAGCAGTGGTAGCAGAGGTATTGGACCAGAGCGCGAACGCGATACGAACGATCATCAGGGACGGCGCTTTGAAAGCAATGAGTGAGTTTAATTGAGTTTCTCATCCGCAGATTACACAGATTTTTCTAATTTAATCTCTGTAATCTGTGGATAAAAAACCAGGGCACTACCGATCTGACTGGAGGTTTGATTTTGGATACAAAGAGACAGTACGAAGTGGTCTTCATAGTAGACCCAACGGCCGACGATGAGGTGTCGAAACTCACCGAGAACTTCACGCAAATCGTGACCGACCAGGGCGGTGTGGTGACCAAGGCTGAGACGATGGGCAAACGCCAGTTGGCCTATGAAATCCTGCACCACAAAGACGGCACTTTTGTGCTGCTTGAAATCGAAGGATCGGGCCGTGAGATTGCCGAGCTCGAACGACGCATGCGCGTTAACGATCGCATACTGCGCTACATCACCGTGCGAGTTGACGAAGATCGCCGGCGCGCAGAGAAGCTGAAAGAGCGCCGGGCTCGCAAGGCCGCGAAACGTCCGTCCCAGGGCGGCGGTCATCAGCGTCGTGGCGATAGGATGGAGTTCGCGGACGCAGCCGAATAGATTTGGACAGCAGAGTTAAGAGGATAATTTATGTCAACCAATTATGAGGACCGCCAGCGCGGTGGCTACGACTCTGACGATGATGGCGATAGACGCCCAATGGGCGGACGCGGCGGCGGCCGGCGAATGCACCGGCGACGCGTTTGTCGCTTCTGTATCGACAAAGTAGACCTTATCGACTTCAAAGACGTCAGGCTGTTGCAGAACTACCTGCCTGAAAGAGGCAAGATCCTGCCGCGACGAATCTCCGGTAATTGTGCGACGCATCAACGCATGCTGGCGGAAGCGATCAAGCGTGCCCGCAACATCGCGCTGCTGCCGTACACGACGGATTAAGGAGAAGAACATGGCACACACGAAAGTACTTTTGCGCGAAGATGTGGATGATCTCGGTGCGCGCGGCGAGATCGTAAGAGTCAGGGCCGGTTACGCTCGCAACTATTTGCTGCCGCGCAATCTCGCGGTTGAAGCGACCGCCGGCAACGTCAAAGGCATTGAAGCTGAACGAGCGGCGCTGTTGAAGAAGGAAGCGAAAGAGCGTGCGACTGCCGAGTCGCAGGCGCAGCAGATGGGCGCCCTCGAACTCGAGTTCAAGCGCAAAGCCGGCGAGCAGGGAGCGTTGTACGGCAGTGTGACGTCGATGGACGTTGCCGAGGCTTTGCAGCAGCGTGGCTACGAGATCGATCGCCATCGCATTCACTTGCGAGAGCCACTGAAGCGGCTTGGCGAGTACAGCGTGCCGGTCAGGTTGCACCGGGAAGTTACGATCGATCTGAAGGTCAGAGTGGCATCGGAAGGTGAAGTGATCGTTGGCCATCTGTCGCCTGAACAGGAAGCAGAGCTTGCGAAGCAGGCCGAGAGTAACGAAGAGGAAACGGCAGAGTAAGCCACGGATTTACACGGATTTTCACTGATAAAAATATCCGTGTTCATCCGTGTAATCCGTGGCTATTTTAAAACCGAAAATTTTATTGCCATACTGAGACGCTGCATGTTAATAGCTTGCGGCGTTATTTTTTATGGCCACACCTGATTTCATACGCGAACAACCCTTCGAACGTGCTCTACCAAACAGTTCCGAAGCTGAACGCGCCATACTCGGCGCTATCCTGCTCGACAACGGCTTAATCAGCCAGGCGATCGAACAGCTCCGCCCGGAAGACTTCTACGTGCCTTCGCATCGTCGCATCTTCGTCGCGATGATCATGCTCTTCGAGCGCGGCGCCGAGATCAATCCGATCCTCATCGGCGAGGAACTGAAGAAAGAGAGCGCGCTGGAGTCCGTCGGCGGTATCAGCTTCATCACTAACCTGACCTACGGCCTGCCACATTCGACCAACATCGCTCACTACGCGAAAGTCGTGCGTGGGAAGTCGATGTTGCGCCAGCTCGTCAAGACTTCGAACAAGATCAGTCAGGAAGCACTCGCCGAGGAAGACGAACCCGAGATCATTCTCGATCACGCGGAGCAGGCGATCTTCCAGCTCGCGGACGAACGGATTCGCCAAGGCTTCGTACACGTCAAACCGATCGCGGAACAACTGCTCGAGAAGGTCCAGGAGATGGAAGGTCGTGCGGCTGTCCTGACCGGGCTGACGACGGGTTTCGCCGATCTCGACAAGATGACGTCGGGTTTGCAGAACGCAGATCTGATCATCCTTGCCGCGCGGCCTTCGATGGGGAAAACCAGTTTCGCGTTGATGCTCGCAGAGAACGCCGCGATTCATGCGGGCGCGGTCGTCGGTGTGTTTTCACTCGAAATGTCGAAAGAGTCGCTGGTGATGCGCATGCTTTGTTCGCAGGGCAACATCGACGCGCAGCGTTTTCGCAACGGTTTTCTTTCGCGATTGGAGTGGGCGCAAATCGCGAAGTCTCTCGGCGTTCTTGCCGACACGAAGATCTTTCTCGACGACACGCCGGGATTGAGTGTGCTCGAGATGCGCGCCAAGATCCGGCGCCTGGCTGCGGAACAGAAGAAGCTGGATTTAATTATCGTTGACTACCTGCAACTGATGTCGGGTTCGTCGAAGCGTGCCGAATCACGCCAGCAGGAAGTCTCGCAGATCTCACGCGAGCTTAAGGGCCTGGCGAAGGAGATGAACGTTCCGTTGGTAGCCTTGTCGCAGCTCTCACGTGCGCCCGAGTCGCGTTCCGATCATCGTCCACAACTCGCAGACCTGCGTGAATCCGGCGCCCTCGAACAGGACGCGGACGTCGTCGCGTTCATCTTCCGCGAGGAGCAATACAAGTCACCCGAAGAACGCGAAGCCATGCCCGAGGATCGAAAGAACATCGCCGAACTAATCATCGCCAAACAGCGCAACGGCCCAACCGGCACCGTCGATCTGCGCTTCACACCATCGAGCATGCGCTTCGATAATTTGTATCGTGAGTAAAAGGCGTCTCCTTGGAGTGCGGCGCCTTGGCGCCGCTTTGGTCTCGATCACGAAAGATCCATAACAAAGCGGCGGCAAGCCGCCGCACTCCAGGGAGGTTCTTTTAGCGCGTAAACACGCGGGCGTCGATGGGGACGTTGTGCTGGACCTCTTTGACGGTGTAGGCCAGGGTTAGCTTGGGAAACTTCTGGCTGATGAAGAAGGGGTACTTGACGCCGTCAACTTCCTTCCAATTGTCGAAATACATCTCAACCGCATCCGACATCGTGCCGATCTTCATCACCGCATTGCTACGCACAGGCAGGTACGTTTGCGCGTCCAGGTATAGCCTTTCGGTTACGCCGTTTGCCGGTTGCAAATCGAGCACGTAGACATCCCGGTAACCGATCTTGCTCATGCCGGCCAATGCCACTTTCGCGTAACTATTCCTGGGTTTGAGTGGGCCGAAGAAACTAAAGCCACCTTTAACGTTTCCCAGCGGATACGCCTGAAGCATCGTGGCACTCTTGTTCGGAGTTTCCGTGTAAGTCTCAAAACTTCCACCTCGACTGACGCCGACCACGTCCACCGATCCTTTTACCACACGACTCTTTACGGCAGCGACAGCTTTGGTGCCTCCTATTGCCTCTGCATACTTCGCGAGTACCTCGTCGACGCTGGGTAGCGGACCGGAGTTTTCGATTGTGCTGCCGTCTCTGATCGTGGTTCCGCTCGAACCAGTGCTGATTATGCGGCCTCCCGTGGTCGGCACCGGCTCGGCAGCCATCATCGAACTGCCCATTGCAGGTGTGGCGGATCTTCTGTTTGAGCCCGGACTGGCTCCATTCAAAGACTCCAGTAGATCCTGTGCTTCGTTTCGTACTGACTGATCCGAGTCGCGTGTGAGTGGCTCGAGAATCTGACGCGCCGTGATTGGATCTGAACGCCGCACGTAGATTTCCGCCAGCAACAATGAGTAGCTCGACTTTGACGGTGCGAGTTGGCGTGCCTTTTGGGCCATGTCGAGCGCTTCGTCGAGTCGTTCGTCGGTGACCAGGTTGATCAGCGCGAGTAGATAATATGCGGGTGCAAAGTTCGGCGCGAGGCGGGTAGCGCGCGAAAGCTGATCGCGGATCACGGCCGCGCTTTCCTTCGAGTATTCCCTGATCCTTCCGTCCGGACCGACTCCTTCACGGCTGAGGACGTAGGCGTGGTAGTAGTGAATCAAATAACTCTGCTGGGAAGTCGTCGCCTTCTGTAAATACTTCTTCGCTTCCGCGTAGCGGCGCTGATGCACGTACATCATGCCGAGTGATGCGTAAGGCGGAATGAAGCCGGGATCGAGCGCGATGGCTTGTTTGAAATATTGTTCGGCTTCTCTGTCGCGACCGCTGTGCGCCAGCAGATCGCCCAAATAATAATTCGTTTCACCTTCGGAAAGTACGCTGCGCTGCATGGCGGTGTAGGAAGCGTACGTTTGTGGGTTTTCAATCGCGACGCGCTGGCTCCCGAATTCTCCACGACGCACGTAAGTTTTTAGATCCTGCTCGAGCGTTTCGAGACTCATGCTAAAGGAGTCCTGAATTGCTTTTTCCGCATTCTCGCCTCTGCCTACTTTTTGTAGGAATCTTCTGAACTGTTCCGGCCGGCCGTTTTCGCCAAGCATCAGGTAATGGACCAGGGCCCACGATTGGCCGTAGAAGATCCCGCTTTTTTCCCGCTCGTTGTAGTGTGGTGAGTTGGTGCCGATTGACAAGAGAGTCGAGAGCGGCAGGAACTCGTTGGCGCGCAAGAGGCGGACGTAGTGAGAGAGTGGCGTGCCGAGTAGCGCGTCGTTACCAGTGAATTGAAGTGAGCCGTAGAGTTCAGCCAGACCTTCGTTCAGCCACAATGGTGCGTCGGGAACGTTGTCTCTGAGGTGCAGGTGGACATACTCGTGAAAAGCGGTACTGAAGGGATCTCGATTGTCAGGATCGAGCGAGAGTGCGATGTAGTTGACGTCGTCGCCGGGTTGAAAGAAACCGGCGAGGTCGACTGGGCGACCCTGGTAGAGCGGTTTGAAGGGCGTGAACGAAGCGTCGTCGCGAAAGACGATCACGGTCGTGGGCACGGATGAGTCGAGCACGTTGCGCGAGACGAGACGAGCGAAGGCGCTGTGAAAAAATTCCAGCCACGCGGCGACCTGGCGCAGCTTCTCTGCGTCGGCGTTGCCGATGACGAGCAGGTGGTTGGTGCGAACGCTGCGCCAGTTGTCTCGCGTTTGTGGCGGTGGGAGTAAGCGTGGCTTCGCCTGTACCACGCTGCTTTGGAACGTGCACAGCATGGCAAGAAAAAGCGTTAAAACTAATTTCATAAAATCCTTTTTCTGTGAGGGGGCCAGCAGTAAAGGGTTTCGTTGAAAATTATCTAATTCCCAAGCCCATGGTCTTCGCTGAGATGGCGATCCATTCGGGCGGTGAGTTTTCGGAGCGCTTCTTCTGTGAGCTTATGCTCTTCAGCAAGAGCTTGAATCTTCGCATCTGTTTCCTTGGAGCTGACGGCCATCTCCTTGAACTTCTCGTCTGTGTCCTTGAAAAGGTTCATAACGAGGCCAAAACCCTCGTGAATAAAACCGGCAAGGTGACTGATATTTTCCGTGACCCGGTCCAACTTTTTTTGAGTCTCCGCCTGAGCGGCCTCCAGCCGGTCCATCCTTGCATCAAAGCGGGCTTGTTGCTGTACGGAAAACTCTACGTGTCTTTCAAATTCTTCGTTATTCATAAATGAGGATCGATTCTCCTTTAATCGAGGTTGAAGACAGTGTAACACATTGCGCTGTAAACTAATCCGCATGTCTTCTTTCAAAGACCAGGAAAACATTAGCGCAGGGCGTCCGACCTGGGCTGAGATCGATCTCAATCACCTTGCAGCAAACTTCAAACGGATCAAACAGCGCGTCGGTCCGGTGGCGCGCGTGATGGCTGTCGTGAAGGCGAATGCTTACGGACACGGCGCAGTTGCTTGTGCGCGACGGCTGGTCAACGAAAGCGCCGACTGGTTCGGCGTCGCGCTTCCGGAAGAGGGAATCGAACTGCGCGCGGCGGGAATAACGCAGCCAGTGCTTTGTCTTGGAGGTTTCTGGCCCGGCCAGGCAGCGGCTTGCATTCAGCACCAGTTAACGCCTGTCGTTTATCGTCTCGATATGCTCGAAGCATTGAACCAGGAGGCAAAGAACGCCGGTGTAGTCGCCGACGTCCACGTCAAAGTCGATACCGGCATGGGCAGACTCGGCATTCGCTTCGATCAACTGAGCGAGTTCGTCGCCGCACTCGAGCGCTTTTCGAACGTCCGCATCGACGGAATCATGAGTCACCTCGCCGCCGCCGACGATGCTTCGTGCCAACCACTGACACGCGATCAGATCCAGCGTTTCGAAGACGCGGTTGTCGTGTTTCGCGATCATGGCTACCGGCCAACGCATCTGCACCTCGCAAACTCCGCCGGCGTCTACGGGCATCGCGACGCCTGGGGCAACATGGTGAGACCGGGCGGCGTGTTGTATGGTTTGTGGCGCGACGTTCTTCCTCTCTCAAAGAACGACGCTGAACTGCTGCCGGTGATGTCGCTGCACACGCGAATCAGTTTGCTGAAGTGGGTTCCACCGGGCGAGACGATCGGCTACGGCTGTACTTTCGAAGCATCGCGCCGGAGTTTGATTGCGACGCTCCCCGTTGGATATCACGATGGTTACATGCGCGGCTTGTCGAATCGCGCTCACGTCATCGTACGTGGCATGTTTGCTCCCGTGGTGGGACGAGTATCGATGGATTTGACTTTGATCGACGTGACTAACGTCTCCGGTGTCGAGATTGACGACCAGGTGACCTTACTGGGTTATGACCGTCAGAACACAGAACTGAAAATCGTCGCCGAAGAACTGGCGCGAATTGTGGGAACACTGTCGTACGAAGTGACTTGCGGTATTTCCGACCGCGTGCCGAGAGTTTATTTATCCAGAGATTACACAGATTGATCGAATAATCCGTGTAATCTGTGGATGACGTTGACGCGGTCTCCGAGGGTCTAATATTATTCAGTTCCTCACGCAGCAGCTTCAGAGAAAATTCGGCGAACTACAAAGGAGATCCCCTCTAATGACTTACACCGTGAAGCCCGGCGATACGCTCTCAAAAATTGCCTCGCGCAATGGTCTTTCGTTAGCGCAGTTACTCCAGGCTAATCCCCAGATTAAGGATCCGAATCGAATCAGCGTCGGCGATCCGATCAATCTCCCAGGCGACGCGAGCGGTGTGCCTGCCGGCTCGACTGAAAACACACAACCCCTCCCTTCCAACGTTAAGCCCGCTGCTACAGCCGCCGCCGCGGCCGGAGCGCTTGGCGCAGCTTTAGCGGAGACGTTAGGAGCGTTGTCGGCAAAATATGAGACGGGCGGGCGTGGACCCGGCACAGTATCGACTGGCGCTGGAGATTTTGGCGGTGTTTCGTATGGCTCGTATCAGATGGCGTCCAAGATGGGCGTTCCAACCAAGTTTGTCACTCAGCCGGGATTTCCCTGGCGTCAGGATTTTGCAAACCTGACCGCAGGCACCGCAGCGTTCACCGCGGTCTGGAAACGCATCGCTGCCGAGCAGACCGACGACTTTCAGAAAGCCCAGCACGAGTACATAAAGAAAACTCACTACGATTTACTTTGTGCCAAGATACTGAGCGACGACAATCTCGACGTGAACACACGGAGTCGCGCGGTGCAGGACGTGGTTTGGTCGACCGCAGTCCAACATGGCCCCGGGACGCCGATCGTTCATCGCGCCTGCAGCTCTCTAACCTGTAAAACCACCGACGCAAATTATGACGAACTACTAATCCGCGCGATCTATGCAGAGCGCGGCAAAAGAAAAGCGGATGGTAATCTCGCTTACTTCTCGAGGAGTTCGTCGAGTGTGCAGACAGGCGTGGCAAACCGGTTCAAGAGTGAGTTGCAGGACGCACTAAAAATGCTCGCGAACGAAGCTTGATTACTACTGAAGATGCCAGACGAATCCGAGCCACTGACCGTTCAGGTCAACGATAAAGAGGCGGTCACTGCGCTTCTGTATCCGGCGGCGAAAAAAGACCGCGCCGGACTGACTGTATTGCTGGGCCACGGAGCAGGCGCAAACCAGACCAGTGGTTTCATGCGCATGTTTGCAAAAGGCCTGGCCGCGCGCGGTCTCGATGTGATGACGTTTAACTTCATCTACATGGAACAGGGACGCTCGGTTCCGGATCAGAAGCCAAAGCTCGAGGCGTGCTATCGCGCGGTTATCGAAGCCACACTCAAACACAAGAAGCTGAAGAAAAATCGTCTGGTGGTCGGCGGGAAGTCGATGGGTGGCCGCATTGCGTCACAAGTGATGGCCGGTGATGAGAAGGAGACGTTTGCGGACGATGTTGCCGGACTCGTGTTTCTGGGTTATCCACTGCATCCACCCGGCAACCCGGCGCGGCTGAGAGTTGAACATCTGGAACACATCGGAAAGCCGATGCTCTTTGTGCAGGGCACTCGCGACGCGCTCGGCACACCTGACGAGATTCAGCCCTTCATCAAAAATCTTCGACCCGCGGCGACGATCTATTCCATCGAGGGTGGCGACCATTCCTTCAAGGCGCCGAAGAAATTCGGTACGCCACAGGAACAGGTCTTCGAAGCCGCGATGGACGAAATCGATCGCTGGTCCCGCGCTCTCTAGCCACAAAAGGCACATAAAAAGTGAGCCACAAAAAAGCACAAAAGGCACAAAAGATAAAGAAAACTATTTTTGTGACTTATGTGCCTTTTTGTGGCTAATTCTGATCTGGGCGGGAGAGGTACGAGTCGCACAGAACTCGTACCTCTTTAGCGTGGGAGGGATCCTTGGTTACTGCATCATGAAGTTGTACGTGATCATTCCCGATACCTTCACCGGCGTGTCACTGATCGTCGTCGGCGAGAAGCGTGCTTGCCTCGCAGCTCTCTCCGCTGCATCAATGAGAAGTGGATGACCACTGCCTTTCACTGAAACTACGTTTCCTCTTTCATCAATCAGCACTTGCACACTGACGGTTCCCTGAAGTCGGATCCGCTTCGCCATCTCTGGATACGCCGGCTTCGGCAGTGAAAGCGCCCGACTATTCAACACCACCGAGATCTTGAGAATCTTGTCAATCGCGGGCGTGGGATTGGGCGCCGGCGGCGGGGGCGGTGTGTCTATTGGAACTGATGTATTGCCCGTGCCTCCGACAACACCGTCGCGGCTGCCTTGCGCTGGACCAGGAGGATCAACGTTGCGGTCGCCGATCACGGAATCTATCCGGGCAGGCGGAATGGCAGAAGCGACTGTTCCGATCCTGTCCGGCGGATTGTTGGGATTGGTAGTACTGTCAATCAGCTCTGTGCGTATTGAACGCGTGGGCTGATTATCCGGGTTCGATTTAGAGGGAATCGTATTTGGAATTACGCGCTCCGGTGGTTCCACTTCCCTGGGCGGCACAAAATAGTGCACCTCCAATTCCGTGCTCTGGCTCTCGAGATGCGCGTCGTATGCGTAGATACTGATTACACCTGTGACTGCAAAGAGCACGAGATAAGTGGCAGTGGTAAACAGCAGAAACGAGCCACGCCGCTTGAATTCTTTGGCGTGCGAGCTGGACTCAATCAGGTTATTAAACATCGGTTCCTCCGCTGGTTGCCGGTGCCATTCGGGTCGCGGGAATCAACTGGCCTACTTAGACACCACCCGACCCGGATGGTTCCCAATCCTTGAAACATATCCGCTCCCGACTTACGATGATTCCGCTCGTCCAAGTCCCACAACTTTCCAGGAGCGATTGCATGGCTACCCAAAAGGCCTTTCAGGAAGAACTTAATCCGTTCCAAATCGCGAAACAGCAGTTCAACCGTGCCGCCGATTACCTCGATCTCGACTCGTCCATGAGGCACGTCCTGCAAAATGCCAAGCGGCAACTGATCGTCTCCATACCTGTGAAGATGGACGGCGGCGACGTGCAGGTGTTTGAAGGTTATCGCGTGCAACACAACATCGCGCGTGGACCAGCAAAAGGCGGCATTCGCTATCACCCGAACGTGACGCTCGACGAAGTCAAAGCACTGGCCGCATGGATGACCTGGAAGTGCGCGACGGTCGGCATTCCTTACGGCGGCGGCAAAGGCGGCGTGATCTGCGATCCCAAGAGCCTTTCGCGAAACGAGCTCGAACGGCTGACGCGACGTTATGCCTTCGAGATCGCACCCATCATTGGTCCGGATCGCGACATTCCCGCGCCCGACGTTTACACAGACGAACAGACCATGGCGTGGATCATGGACACGATCTCGATGGTGCGCGGCCACACGGAGCTCGGCGTCGTCACCGGCAAACCGATCTCTCTTGGCGGTTCACAGGGACGTGCTGAAGCGACTGCGCGTGGTTGTCTTTATGCGTTACGTGAAGCTTGTCGCGTCAAGGGAATGAGTTTGAAGGATGCGCGCGTGGTGGTGCATGGTTTCGGCAATGCGGGCGCGAATATTGCGCGGCTGGTTGCTGAAGATGGCGCGAAAGTAGTGGCAGCGTGCGATTCGAAAGCCGGAGTTTGCTGTGACAGTGGGATCGACATCGCCGCGGCGTTGAAACTTAAAGCTGAAACGAACTCGTTGGCGGGGCTGAAAGGCTGTAAAGAAGTGGACCCCGAGGACATGGTTGGTTATGACTGCGACATCCTTTTGCCGTCAGCACTCGAGAACGCCATCACACTGAAGAACGTCGGCAGCGTAAAAGCGAAGATCATTGCCGAACTGGCGAATGGTCCAACCACGCCTGGAGCGGATCGAGTGTTGGAGGATGAGGGATGTATGATCATTCCCGACATTCTCGCGAATGCCGGCGGCGTGACGGTGAGTTACTACGAGTGGGTCCAGGATCAGTATTCGTTCTTCTGGTCGGAGCGTAAGATCAACGACACTCTCGAGCAGACGATCAAAACCGCATTCGATTCAGTACACGAGACCGCGGAACGTTACAACACTGACATGCGCACCGGCGCTTACATTCTCGCGGTTGGAAGAGTGGTCGAAGCAACGAGCGTGAGGGGGATTTTCCCGTAAACCAATGGCAGACAAGATTACCATCTACGAAAAACCGACTTGAACGAAGTGTCGCGAAATGGACAAGCTGCTCCGGGAGAGCGGTGTCGCGTTTGAGAAGGTGAACTATTACACTCAGCCGTTAACTCGCAAGAAACTCACCGAACTGATTCGCAAGCTAAACCTGAAGCCGCGGGATTTGCTGCGTAAGGGCGAAGCTGTCTACAAAGAACTCGGCTTGGCCGAGGACAAGTTCAGCGACAGCGAGTTGATCGGACTAATGATCGAACATCCGGACCTGCTACAACGACCGATCGTCGAACGCGGAGATCGCGCAGTGCTCGGCCGCCCGACTGAGAACGTCAAAGAGTTGTTGTAAGATTTTTAGTCCTTAGAAATAGAACTGTTTAAGAATTCTTAGTCCTGAGAATAGAACAAGTCAGGAAAGAATTCTTAGTCCTAAGAATAGAACAAGTCAGGAAGAGGGGCTTGCCCCCGCTCATAGAAGATTTGCAACAGCGGGGGCAAGCCCCTCTTCCTGACTTGTTCTATTCTTCCTGATTTGTTCCATTATGCGCTGAATGAAAAAAGAAACATTATTCGTCTGTCAGAACTGTGGCCACTCAACCGGTAAGTGGCTGGGCAAGTGTCCTGAATGTGGTGAGTGGAACTCGCTCGTCGAAGAAAAGGCGCGCCGCTCCGGCACGCGCAACGGCTTTCAGCTTCGCGACGTCTCCGCCATCCCGTTCACCGAGATCGAATCTCAGGACGATGTTCGCGTTCCTTCGGGCGTAACGGAGTTTGATCGTGTGCTGGGCGGCGGCATCGTGCCCGGCACGCTTGTTTTGATCGGCGGCGATCCGGGTATCGGCAAGAGCACACTCCTGCTCCAGGTTGCCGACAAACTCAGCAGCGCCGGCGCACTTGTGCTGTACGTTTCCGGTGAAGAGTCGGAGCGGCAGATCAAGTTGCGTGGGGAGCGGCTCGCGGTTGAAGCAAAGAACGTCTACCTCCTTCCCGAAACCAATCTCGAAAACATCATCAAGGAGATCGAACGGCTAAAGCCGCGCACGATCATCGTCGATTCGATCCAGACTGTTTTTTCGGGCGCGATCGACTCGGCGCCCGGATCGGTTTCGCAGGTGAGGGAAGTCGCGCACCAGTTTCTGGTACTGGCCAAGAACCGCGGCATTCCGATCTTTTTGATCGGACACATCACGAAGGAAGGTTCGATCGCCGGTCCAAAGATCCTCGAACACATCGTCGATACGGTTCTCTATTTCGAAGGCGAACGCCATCACAACCATCGTATCGTGCGTGCGGTGAAGAACCGGTTTGGGGCTGCGAACGAAGTGGGCGTGTTCGAGATGACGGGCGCCGGGTTGATGCCGGTCGCGAATCCGTCGCAGATGTTTTTACAGGAGCGGCCGCTGAACGTGGCGGGCTCGATCGTCACGGCCTGCATGGAAGGCACTCGACCGTTGCTGGTCGAGATTCAGGCGCTTGTTTCCGGAACGAAATACGGGACCGGCCGGCGGATGACACAGGGCCTGGACCAGAACCGCGTCTCGTTGCTGATAGCGATGCTCGAGAAGCGTTCAGGCCTGCAACTCACCGGCGACGACGTGTTTGTAAACATCGCCGGTGGCCTCGAAGTCGACGAACCGGCGGCGGATCTCGGCGTGGTTACAGCGATTGTCTCGAGTTTCAAGAACACGACCATCGATCCCCACACGGCGGTCTTCGGCGAGATCGGCCTCACAGGCGAGGTACGCGGCGCGATGCAGGCATCCGTGCGCGCACGCGAGGCCCAGGCATTGGGCTTCAAAAAAATCGTCATGCCGGCGTCGAATGTTGCCGGCCTCGAACGATTACTAGGCGTACGCGTCGTCGGCGTTCGTTCAGTAGACGAAGCCCTCGACGCCCTATTCTAAAATCCGCTTTTAAAATCCGCGTTCATCCGCGGCTATAAACCTTCACGATTAGATCGTCCCCGAGATCCCTCGAATCCACCACTTCAAACCCATCCAAATACCCCTCGGGCATAAACGCATCCGCCCCTCTCACCGTCAACGGCACTTCCGTGATGATCCATTTCTCGATGTGCGACAGGAACGCCCGGTAGATCTGTGCGCCGCCAATCACGAACAGATCCGTCGTAAGTGACTTATAAAAAGAGAGAGCTGATTCGACGTCACCCAGCACCAGCAGCGACTCCTGCGGCTCGATACTCGAGTCGCGACTCAGCACAATGTTCAACCTGTTCTTCAGCGGCTTACCGATCGTAAGCCACGTCTTGCGCCCCATCACAACCGCATGTCCCGTAGTCGTCTCTCGAAAAAACTTCATATCGGCAGAGTAATGCCACGGCAGCTTCCCACCTTTGCCGATTGCCCCTTTTCGATCTACTGCTGCAATACCAATAATCATCTTTTACACCGCGACTGGCGCTGCGATCTTTCCGTGTGATTTGTAACCCATCAGATTCAAGTGTTCGTACTTAATCGCCAGCAGTCCTTCGAGCCCGCGCAATTTGTTATCGGGATCGGTTATCTGCAATTCAGGTAGCGGTAGCGGCTCCCGCGACAATAGTTGTTCGACTTGTTCGAGATGGTTCTGATAGATGTGATAATCGCCCAGCGTGTAGACAAACTCACCCACCTCCAGCTCGCTGACGTGCGCGATCAGATGAGTCAGGAGCGCATACGAACTGATGTTGAACGGTACGCCGACCGACTTTTGGGAAGATAAACAAAGGGAATTACAAATGCTTTGCCAGTGATTTGAAAGGGTTCTCGTACTTACCATTTTGTTTATTGTGTAATATGCAGAGCTAACTTAATGTCTCCATGTTTCGTACGAGTCTATCGTGGTCTACTAATTGTGAACAAACTCGAATTAAAGAAGCTAATAGAAGAATCACTCAGAAAGCAAGGCTTTCGGTTTCGCAACGGCCTTATTCAACCTCCTCGAAATCCTACCAAAGACCGCTTGCGACAATTGCACTCTGTCGCGGTGGCCCACAAAATCGAAACTGCTAGGAATGGTCTATCAAGACATGAAGATCGGCTAATCGAGTTTTTTGCGTCCGGATATGAAGTAGATCCAGCGCGCATCTCGCCGCGATTAGTTGAAGTCAAGGCTGACACAACTGATGAGTTGCTTTTTCGGTACGCTTCTCTTCATTGGAGCATTCCTGTATCGAGCGGCTATGGCCGGAGGTTGAGATTCCTGGTAAAAGACGATCACAATGGGAAGGTCATCGGAATCATCGGCCTTGGTGATCCGGTTTTTGCGCTTGGGGCGAGGGACCGTTGGATTGGTTGGAACAGGAAAACCGCTATTGCGAATCTTCGCTTTGTAATGGATGCATTCGCTCTCGGTGCGGTGCCTCCTTACTCGAATCTACTCTGCGGCAAGCTAGTTGCGATGTTAGCCGTCAGCAACGAGATCACGAAGGCATTTAAGCGCAAATATGGTAGACGTGAATCACTAATCGGGAAAAAGAATTCAGATGCTCGCTTAGCACTGATTACAACAACATCAGCACTGGGCCGCTCATCGATTTATAATCGATTGAGGTATGACAACCTGCAGCTATATCAACCGGTGGGATTTACCCTCGGATCAGGCGAGTTTCATTTTTCCAATGGCTTGTATGGTGCTATTTCAGCATACGCTCAACGATACTGTGTACCCACTGCCAAAAGAGAGGAATGGGGCAGTGGTTTCAGGAACCGTCGTGAAGTAATTAGAAAAACCCTGCTGAAAATAGGACTCAATGACGACTGGATGTATCATGGAGTACAAAGGGAAGTCTTTGTCATACCCTTGGCCCGTAACTCTCGAGAGTTTCTAAAAGGCGAACACTCTAGGTTGCGCTCGTTCAATTTGGGAACCCAAGAGCTGGCCGAATTCTTCAAGAATCGTTGGTTGCTTCCAAGAAGCGAAAGGGACGAAACGTATAGACAGTGGAATTCACAAACCTGGCGGCTTTGGCCGAAGGGTCCTTAACCTCATGGTGTCACAATTATCAATACCCTCGATTCACTTTATCCGAACAAGCATTAAATGAGTACCGAACGAATTCAGCTAACCCCTGAAGTTATTGAGGCGCTGTCCAACCTGCCCAATTATGTGGCAGAAAACAAGATTTCCATTAAGGGTATGGACTTCGTGCTGAAGACTTCCCTCAAGCCTGGATTTAAAGCCGTAGTATGGAAAGTCGCAGATGAATACGGTCGCTTAAGGGCAGCCAAATTCGCGATCTATGAGGACTATATCGATCGTTCTTATTTAACTGAACTTTCGAACGCAGCTAAGCTCGAAGATTATGACGAATTTGCGACCTTCATCGCAGCGGATGTTATAGATTTTGACTTGGGCCAACTCGGCAAAAAGAGATTTATTTGTTTCATTGAGAGATGGATTGATGGCTATACGCTTGAAGATTATTTGTCACGTAGGCCAGAACATGTTTCCTGCTCATTCTTGTTGGCGTTTGTGGAACAGATGAGTTCCGCGCTGGCGGCACTAGCAGCTGAGCAACTTCAGCATGACGACCTACATGCTCGTAACGTCATGCTAGAGAATCCTTCCGCCGGCATGTCTCCTGACACCCTGCGAGTTAAGGTGATCGACACTGGAAGCCTTAAGTCGATTCAGAACGCGACGACTAAAGAGAAAGATGATCACAGAAATTTCGTCGACCATCTAATCGCAATTCATAACACGATTCTGAAAAGAAAAAACCTTAGCATAAGAGACCGTCGCTTTCTGAAAGAATGCAAGCATCTCTATGACTTGATGCTGGACGACGATCCAAGCATAACGCTGCGATCACCGGCCGTGATCAAATCTCAGTTTGTTCTGTCAAATACACGGACAACCTTATCCCG
>DASVGE010000314.1:0-21237 GCA_036379695.1 Pyrinomonadaceae bacterium
GAGCCAGCATGTATGCGGCGCGATCCGGCAACAGCCGCCGGAGCCAGTTTGCGACCAGGTCTTCTGCGGGTCGGGAGACGATGTAGGTCGGCGAGCGTTGAAGCATCGTGACGTGCGCAGCGCGCTCTGCGATTGCAGGCACGAGCGTGACGGCAGTCGCTCCACTACCAATGACGACGACGCGCTTGCCGGTGTAGTCGAGATCTTCAGGCCACTTCTGCGGGTGCACTATCGTTCCGCGAAAACGTGCGACGCCGGGCCACTCCGGCGTGTAACCGCTCTCGTAGTCGTAGTAACCAGTGCAGAGATAGAGAAAGTTGCAGGTGAGTTGGACCGACGTTTTCTCCGGTCCGGTCTCAGCCTCGACTGTCCAACGCGCATCTTCCGACGACCATGACGCACGTCGCACGCGATGGTTGTAGCGAATCGTCCTCGCGACGTCGTACTCAGCGGCGGTATCGCGGATGTAACTAAGGATCGCGGGACCTTCGGCCATCGCTTTGTTGTCACGCCAGGGACGAAAGCGATAGCCGAGCGTATACATGTCGGAGTCGGAGCGCACGCCTGGATAGCGAAACAGATCCCACGTGCCGCCCATGGCCTCGCGTCCTTCGAGTATGACGAAACTCTTCTGCGGGCACTCGATCTTCAGATGGCAGGCCCCGCCGATCCCCGACAGCCCCGCTCCCACCACTATTACATCCAGGTGCTCCACAATCGGGACGGTACTAGCGGGTTGCGGCACTGTCAACTGCCACGATCCGGCGACGTCTAGTTCGATTCTTTGACTACAATAGGCTTTGCTCGAAAAGTCCCTTTCGGACTGCTTCTCTGTGAAATCTCTGTGTCCTCTGTGCCTCTGTGGTTAAGGAATTGTTCGATACAACAACCACAGAGACACAGAGAACACAGAGGTTGCACAGAGAAAACAGGAGATGAACATGACTACAGCAGTTTCAGAATTAACCAACGTCGGATCGCCGCGAACACCGCTCAGCAACTTCCTGCGCAAGCCGATGAACTGGCTGCTGTTGTTCATCCCGATTACGGTCGCACTCGAACATCTGGCCCATGTCTCCGCGCCGGTACTGTTTTTCATGGCGGCCATGGCGATTGTTCCGATTGCGGCTCAGATCGTCAGTGCCACCGAACAACTCGCCCATCGCACCGGTGATGCTGTCGGCGGTCTTTTGAACGCCACGTTTGGCAATGCTCCGGAACTGATCATTGCTTTCGTCGCCCTCAAGGCCGGCCTCCTCGAAATGGTGCGAGCGTCGCTCATCGGCGCCATACTCGCTAACTTAATGCTCGCTCTTGGTATCGCTTTCCTGCTGGGTGGGCTTCGCTATCACGAGCAGCGTTTCAATGCGACTGCGGCACGCGCGTATAGCACGATGATGTTTCTGGCGGCGGTGAGCATGACGGTGCCGAGTGCCTTCAGCCGAGTGTTTGGCCCAAACGAAGTGATACGACAAGAACAACTGCTCAACATCGGAATCGCAGTGCTGTTGTTGCTTGCTTACGCGCTCTACATTCTGTTTTCACTGCGCACGCACACGTCTTCCTTCGCAAGCGTGGAATCCGAGACTCACGCCGATCACGAAGAGCAATGGTCCGTACCGCGTGCGGTGATTACTTTGCTTGTATCGTCAGTACTGGCGGCATGGATGAGTGAAATTCTCGTCGGCGCTGCTGAGGAAACGGGTAAGGCGCTCGGCATGTCGCAGCTGTTCATCGGCATCGTATTCGTCGCCATTGTCGGCGGCGCTGCTGAAAGCGGATCCGCAATCGCCATGGCACGAAAAAACAAGATGGATCTGTCAGTGGGTATTGCCGCGGGAAGTTGTATCCAGATCGCGTTGTTTGTCGCGCCATTATTAGTACTGGCAAGTTACTTCGTCGCCCCGCAACCATTGGAGCTCGCGTTTGGCCGCGCCGAGATCGGTTCATTATTCATCGCGGTGATGATTGGAGCGCTGGTCAGCGGTGATGGCCAGGGGAACTGGTACAAAGGCGTGCAACTGATCACCGTCTACGCAATCATAGCGATGATGTTCTATCTAATGCCCCAATTGAAATAGTCAGGGCATCACCCTGTTAATACTGACAGTTATCGGTCCTACCAGTCCGCCAATAAACTGCCACTACAGCCCCCGACAAATAAGTGGAGGAAAGGGAAATACTTATGAATCGATTGGTGATGCTGGTAACTCTGGTATCAAACTCAACGAAAGGTTCGATCTAAGGGTTGTTCAGATTGACTGGAACATCATCAATCGCGGCGATCAGCAGACGGGAATCGTGCTGGCGCCGACTCCGTTTCAAACAGTCGGAACACCGTTCGTTAAGGCACAAAGTGCCTTAGTGGTGAAAGAAATAACCATGATTGCAAGTAAGTCCGCAGTGAGTGACCTGAGAGCTTTTGGTATTGCAAGGACAACGATTACGGGCGCGCCGCTTAGCGACGAGGAGTTGAGCAAGACTCACGCTTTCTGGCGCGCTTGTAATTATCTCGCTTTAGGCATGATCTACCTGCAGGGAAATCCACTTCTTCGAGAACCCTTACAACCCGAGCACATCAAGAACCGAATGTTAGGACACTGGGGCGCCAGCCCGGCCCTGTCTTTCATATACACCCACCTGAACCGCGTGATTAAGTCGTTCGATCTCGACATGATCTACATGGCTGGTCCAGGGCATGGCGCGCCGGGTGTTCTGGCGCCGGTTTATCTCGAAGGTTCGTATTCGGAAATTTATCCGGAAAAGGGCCTGGACGAAGAAGGCCTGCTTCGCTTCTTCAAGGAGTTTTCTTTTCCGGGCGGAATCGGTAGCCATTGCACGCCCGAAACTCCAGGCTCGATTCACGAGGGCGGGGAACTCGGTTACGTTTTATCACACGCCTGTGGCGCCGCTTTCGACAATCCTGATCTGATCGTCGCCGCGGTTGTTGGCGATGGGGAGGCGGAAACTGGTCCACTCGCCACCTCGTGGCACATCAATAAGTTTCTCAATCCGATACGAGACGGCGCGGTGCTGCCGATACTCAATCTCAACGGTTACAAGATCAACAATCCCACCCTGCTGGCCCGCATCAGTCACGAGGAGTTGGAAGATCTGTTTAAGGGCTACGGTTACACGCCGCTCTTTGTCGAAGGATCCGATGCGGAAACGATGCACCAGGCAATGGCCGCTACGTTGGATCATTGCGTCAACACCATTCGCGCCTCGCAACAGGAAGCCCGAAGCTCCGGTGTGGCCACGCGTCCACGTTGGCCCATGATCGTGCTGCGATCACCAAAGGGCTGGACCGCGCCGGCAGAGGTCGATGGTAAAAAGGTGGAAGGCTTGTGGCGCTCACACCAGGTGCCTTTGTCCGGTGTGAAGAAAAATCCGGCCCATCTAAAACTACTCGAACAATGGATGCGCAGTTACAAGCCTGAAGAACTGTTCGACGCCAACGGCGGCATCGTTCCCGAACTACGCGAACTGACTCCAACCGGCAATCGCCGCATGGGCTCCAATCCACACGCCAACGGCGGACAATTAAAAAAGACCCTTCGTTTGCCGGATTTCAGAGCTTATGCCTGCACGTTTGAAAAGCCCGGCCAGATCGAAGCCGAGAACACCAGGCCGCTGGGCCAGTTTCTTCGCGACGTGATGAAACTGAACATGAACACGTTTCGCGTCTTTGGTCCGGATGAAAACACGTCGAACAAACTCGATGCGATCTACGAGACGAGTAAGAAGTTCTGGATCGCGGAATACTTTCCCGAAGACAGCGATGGTGGCGAGTTGTCACCTGACGGCCGTGTCATCGAGATGCTCAGCGAGCACACGCTGGAAGGCATGCTGGAAGGATACTTGCTTACCGGGCGGCACGGCTTCTTCTCGACGTACGAGGCCTTCGCACACGTCATCGATTCGATGTTCAACCAGCATGCTAAATGGCTGTCGATCTGTAATCAGCTCTCGTGGCGTCGTGGGATTGCCTCGCTGAACCTGCTGATCACGTCTACCGTCTGGCGTCAGGATCACAACGGTTTTACTCATCAGGATCCGGGCTTCCTCGATGTGGTCGTCAACAAACGCGCCGAAGTCACTCGCATCTACCTGCCTCCGGACGTCAACAGTCTGCTGTCGGTCGCCGATCACTGCCTGCGTAGCGAAAACTACATCAACGTGATTGTCAGCGATAAGCAGATGCACTTGCAGTATCTGGATATGGACAAGGCGATCACGCATTGCACGAAAGGAATCAGCATCTGGGAACAGGCCAGCAATGACGCCGGACATGAGCCTGACGTGGTGCTGGCGTGCGCCGGAGATATTCCCACGCAGGAAGCATTGGCCGCGACGGCATTGCTGCGTACGGAGTTTCCCGAACTCAAGATTCGTTTCATCAACGTGATCGATTTGTTCAAGATGCAATCCGATCGCGAACATCCGCACGGCTTGTGCGATCGCGATTTTGATAGCTTGTTTACGATCGACAAGCCAATCGTTTTCAATTTCCACGGTTATCCGTGGCTGATTCACAGGCTGGCCTATAACCGAACCAATCACAAGAACCTTCACGTTCGCGGTTACAAGGAGCGCGGCAACATCAACACGCCGATGGAGTTGGCGATCGATAACGAGATCGATCGTTACACGCTCGCTATCGACGTCATCGATCGTGTGCCGAAGCTTCAGGTAACGGGCGCTCATGCGAAGGAAAAGTTCAGGAACATGCAGATCTCTTGTCGTCATTACGCGCACGAGTTTGGCATTGACAGGCCGGACGTAATCGAGTGGCGCTGGCCATTTTGATGTTCAGGAGCAGGTATGAGAATTCGTTTTCTTGGAGCCGCCGGCGATGTAACCGGGTCCGCGTATCACGTCATCACCAAAGACGCCAGCATTCTGGTCGACTGCGGTTTTTTCCAGGGCCGTAAACAAGAGAGCGCGAAGAACCGTCGCACCGCGCAAATCAAGGGTGGCAAGTTGGATGCAGTCGTCCTCACGCACGGGCACCTCGATCACGTCGGGCGTTTACCACTACTCACCCGCAACGGATACAAAGGACCGGTATTTGGAACCAGGCCCACGCTCAATCTTGCCTCTCTAGTTCTTAAAGACTCACTCAATATCCAAAAGCAGGATCTGAAACGAGAGAATCAGAAGCGAGCGCGCTCCAGGTTGCCGCCACTCGAACCGCTGTTCGAGGAAGCAGACGTTCGAAAGCTCGGACCACTAACGGCACAGGTCAAATACAACCAACGTTTTCCGGTCGCTCCGGGTATTGAGGCGCGTCTGGTTGACGCCGGTCATGTGATCGGATCGAGCAGTGTGGAACTGACGGTATCGGAGAACGGCCACAAGAAGGTGGTGGTGTTCTCCGGTGACCTGGGGCCGCGCGGCGCGCCGCTGCTCAACGATCCGGTGCCGTTTACTGAGGCTGATGCGGTGATCATGGAATCGACTTATGGTGACCGCACGCATCGTTCGCTGCACGATACCGCGATCGAGGGAAGGGAGATAATCGCGAAGGCGATTCAGAATAAAGCAAAGATACTGGTGCCGGTCTTTGCGATTGGGCGTACGCAGCTACTGCTTTATTTGCTGGCTGGAGCGTTTAAGAAAAAGACGCTGCCGCCGTTTCCGATTTATATCGATAGCCCGATGGCGATCGAGGCGACGCGTATTTACAGAAGCAACAATGAGCTGTTCGATGCCGAAGCGTTGGCGATGGTCCAGTCAGGTGATCTGGGTCGTGGGCTGGCGAGCGCGAGGCCGTGTGTGAAGCCGGGGGAGTCGAGAGCGCTGAATAGTGTTAAGGGGCCTTGTTTGATCATGGCCGGAAGTGGGATGTGTACCGGCGGTCGAATCATGCATCACCTGCGTCACAACCTGCCGATACCGGACACGGCCGTGTTGATTGTGGGGTTTCAGTCGCCGGGAACGCTGGGGCGAAAGCTGGTGGATGGTGCGAAAAAGGTAATGATGTTTGGGGAAGAGGTGCCGGTGCGTGCATCGGTCCACACGATGGGTGGGTTTAGTGCGCACGCCGATCAGAATGGTTTGCTCGACTGGTTTGGCGTGATGGCGCCCTCGCGCCCACACACCATTGTCACGCACGGCGAAGACCGCGCGCGCAAAGCGTTCAGCGAACAACTCAAGAACCGTTTCGGCGTCCGCGCCGAGTGCCCCGCCCTCGACGACGAGATCGAGATTTGAGTGTCAACGCCCGAAAGGCGGTTTGCGAGAGGCGTCGTGTTGAGGCGGTTCGCGTCTGGCGGTTTGTGAGAGGCGGTTTGCGTCTTAGCCTGCGAAGCAGGCGTAAGCATAAAGCCTAGGGCGTAAGCCCTAGGAAGCCGCAAAAAAAGGGGCGCGCAAGCCCGTGAAACGGGCGACAGCGTCAAAGGGGTTTAAGGTTTGCCGCCCGCTCCGCGGGCTCAGGCGCCAATTTTTTAGAGAGTACCTGGGGCTTACGAGAGCGAAACGGATGTGAGGCTTTCGCCCGCTCCGCGGGCTCAGACGCCCTTTTTGGGGGCTTTCCTAGGGCTTACGCCCTAGGCTTTATGCTTACGCCTGCTTCGCAGGCTAAGAAGGAACTTCGCGGGCTAAGAACGAGCTTCGCGGGCTAAGAAGGAACTTCGCAGGCTAAGAAGGAGCTTCGCAGGCACGAGCCGCGCAGGCTAAGAACGTGCTTCGCACGTTAAGAACTGGAACAAACCTATGAGCACAACAGACACGATAACGAGAAACAACGCAGTAAGCCTGGCTGATGAGGATGCCGTTAAAGAGGTGTTGATCCAGTCAGTGCTTGGTCTTTGGGATGTGGTCAATAACCTGACACGAATTAAGCCCTCGCGCCGGGATCGCTATCGCGTCACCATCTTCGGTTCGGCGCGAGCAAAACCCGGCACCGTCGCTTATGACGAAACAAAACGCGCCGCGCACGCATTGGCGGAAATGGGCTGCGACATCATCACCGGCGGCGGACCGGGATTAATGCAAGCCGCCAACGAAGGCGTCGATCTCGCCGGTGAAGCCAAATCGATGGGTATACGCGTCGATCTTCCATTCGAACAGGAAGTAAACCCGTTCGTCGAACTCGCCTACGAGCATCGCACCTTCTTCACTCGCCTCCACCATTTCGTCCTCGCTTCGGATGCATTCATCGTCGCCCCCGGTGGCATCGGCACCGTGCTGGAGACGATGATGATCTGGCAGTTGCTTCAGGTGCGTCACCTCGAGTACACGCCCTTGCTCCTCGTCGGTAAGATGTGGCCGGGACTTGTCGACTGGGTGCGCGAGGCGATGCTTTCCTTTGAGACGCCACTCATTAGTCCTGAGGATGTTGAAATTCCGGTTTGTGTGGCCAACGCGGAGGAGGCAATCGCGTTCATCAAACGCCACAAAGAGGCACGAGCGATCAGTTAGTGGTATATCGTGGGCGCTCGATACCAAGCTTGCGCATCTTTGAGCGCAGCGTGCTGGGATTAATGTTCAGCAATTCGGCGGCGCCACCGGGACCTTCCACTTTCCAATGAACGCTCTTTAGCGTGCGCAGTATCAGGTTGTACTCAGTTTGCTCGAGTGTCTCGCCGGATGGGGCTGGGTCGCCGAATGCAGTTTGCGCTGCGATCTGTTCCTGGAGTTTCAGCTCCAACGCCTGTGAATCAAGATCGTCGATCAGTTGCAGCTTCGATCCCTGGCTAATGATAACGGCACGTTCAATCACGTTCCTCAATTCGCGCACGTTGCCGGGCCACGGATAGTTTCGCAATTTCACCATTGTGTCCTGAGGGACGGCGTCGATTGTTTTGCCCAGCTTCTGGCCCAACTGCTTAACCAGATGTGTGACGAGTATCGGGATGTCGTCTTGCCGCTCCCGCAGCGGCGGCAGCGTTATCGGGAAGATACTCAACCGGTAATACAGGTCCGAGCGAAACGCTCCTTTACGCACGGCTTCTTCAAGGTTGCGATTAGTGGCTGCAATCACGCGGACATCCACCTTTAAAGTGTGACTTCCTCCGACTCGTTCAAACTCGCCTTCTTCCAGTACGCGCAACAGCTTGGCCTGTAGATCGAGAGGGAGCTCGCCGACTTCATCAAGAAAGAGCGTTCCGCCATTTGCGATCTCAAAACGTCCGGTGCGTCGCGCATCAGCGCCCGTGAATGCACCCTTCTCGTGACCAAACAATTCGCTCTCGATGAGTGTACCCGGCAGCGCGGCACAATTTACTTTGACTAACGCGTGATTACCCCGCCGGCTTAGCTTGTGAATCGCGTGGGCCAGGAGTTCCTTGCCGGTACCAGTCTCTCCAAAAATGGAAACAGTGGTATCGAGCGGAGCGACTCGTTCGGCCTGGTTCAAGACTCGTCGCAACGATTCGCTATGTCCAATGATCGCGCCGAAGTTGCTGGCGCCGCGGATCTCTTCCTGCAGATAGATATTTTCCTCGTGCAGTTGATCCTTGAGCCGCTTAACCTCGTCGAGCGCTGTTTTTAACGATTGCTCTGCTTCTTTACGCTGCGTGATGTCGCGCACAATCGTCAGGAACTTGTCACCATCACATCTCACGATCGAGGCCTCGTAAGCACGCACGCCCTGCGGAACGGTCAGGGTATATTCCAGCCGCACCGGCTTTTCCGATTGACGCACCTCGACAAGACTCCATGAGACCCTGGCTGCAAGGTCGGTCGGTAATACGTCCGTATACTTTTTCCCGATAAACTCACTCGCCGGTTTCCACAGGGATGCTTCGTCACTAACGTGATAGTCCAGATATATTCCATCGCGATCGAGCAGGAACATCAAATCGGGTATGGCATTGAGGATGGCCCGGCTGCGTTCTTGGCTGGCATGAAGCGCGGCTTCCCGGCGCTGCAAATCTGCGCGGGCGTGTGCCTGCTCCAACTCCCATGGCAGTTGGTAAAGATAACCGGGGCGCTTGACGAGATAGCTCGAGGCCGCGCCGATTTTAAGGCCTCGTCGAGCCAATTCCTCTTCGCTTTCATTACAAACCAGCACAATGGGTATGTCTTGATTTGAGTTGAGACTCAACTGTCTCAACACGTGCAGCACGTTCGGGTATGCAAATTGAAAGTCCATGAGAACCACGTCGTAACGCGTGGATTTCTCTGGCAAAGTGGAAAACACTTCTGAGGGCGTAGTGGAGACGTCGAGGTGGATATGATCTGCGTGTATAGCCAGATGGCGGCGTGTCCTTTCAATGTTACGGAAGTCGGCTTCGAGATAAAGAACTTGCAGCGGATTCGCGCGGCGCGCGGCGTCGGCGTTGTAGTGATTGAAAGCGCTCTCGATTATGACTGCAAGGTTGTCGAGATATCCCTTGCGTTTGACGACATAATCGTCGGCGCGTGCTTTCAGTGCGGCAACGGCGGTCTCTTCATCGCCGACGCCGGTGACAATCACCACTGCAAGAGGCAAAGAGCTCTGGCGTATGTAGTTGAGGAGCGACAGGCCATCGCCATCGCGCAGGTTCATGTCGGTGAGGACGAGATCGATCGGTTCCGGATCATTACTGCGAGCCAAACGCGCATACGCTTCGGCGATGGTGGAGACAGTCTCAACACTGAGATGGGGAGCGCTTTTGGCTAACGCTCGCATCGTGAGGTCTGCGTCCCTTGGATCGTCCTCTACATAAAGAACTTTCATAGCTTTTTTAACGGATGCCACGGGCTTGCCCCGTGGAGGCTCACGCTTGTTGCTACAGGCTTGCCCCGTGGAGGCTCACGCTTGCTGCTACGGGCTTGCCCCGCGGAGCTTCACGCTCGTTGCTACTTCGGAATCTCCAGGTAGAAAGTCGCACCATGGCCGGGTTTGCTTTCCGCCCAGGCTCTTCCGCCCATGCGTTCCATTGCTTTACGCACTATCGCCAGTCCAATACCCGTGCCGGGATAATCCTGAGCGAGTCGACCAAAAATGTCGAAGATTTGATCGTGATACTTCATGTCAAATCCGATACCGTTGTCGCGTACCCATAACACACAGCTCGCAACGCCTTCCTTCGAGCCGACTTCAATGCGCGGCTGGTCAACCTTGCTGGTGAACTTAATCGCATTGTCGAGATAGTTTCGCAGCGACTGAGCCAGGCCACTCGCATCCGCCAGAGCGGTAGCACCATTAACATCGATGACAAAATCAATCGGATGACTCGCCGTTTCGCGCCGCGCTTCCACTAACGAATTAACAATCGGCGCTAACTCGACCCGGTCAGTCTTCAACTCCCGGCGTTCCAGTCGAGAATAGGCAAGCAGGTCGTCGATCAACTCGGTCATCTCATCAGTTGAATTCTGGATCGTCTGCAGCAGGGATTGCCCGTCATGGTCCAACTTCTCGGCGTAGTCTTCCAGCAGGATGCGGCTATAGCCGTCAATACCGCGGAGTGGCGCCTTGAGATCGTGAGCAACGGTATAGCTGAAAGTTTCCAGCTCTCGACTCTTCGCTTGTAATTCGGCAGTTCGGGTCTCGATGCGGTTTTCCAGTTCAGCGTTGAGCTGGTCGAGAGCCAGCCTGGCACGGCGACGCCTTCGCCGTTCCACCAGCAGCACGGCAATAAACGCGCTCTGCAAAATACAAAGCACGACCACGCCGGCTATCCGCCACTTGTACAGTTCCCAAAAGGTGAACTCTTTGAAGCGCACCACGCTCGCAGGTGGAAGACTGCTCTCAAGAACGCCCCAGCGTTGTAACTCGCGCCAATCGAACATCGGTACCTTCTGAGATTGTTCAACTGGTATTTCCTGGACGGGAGTACCGCTGAGTATCCGGTCGACGAGTTCTCCCACTTTGGCACCGTTCATCTCGGGACCTTGCAGATAGCCGCCGACGATTCCGGAGCCCAGAATCACGGTGCCAAATCCGTAGATCGGAGCAGACGAACCGGGCGCAATTCGACTCAGCACGTCATAACTCTCCAAAAGCTTTCCCTGCTCATTCAACGACTGCTGCCATACGTAGAGGATCACGGAATCGCGCGGCAAGCTCCTGGTTTTGGCGATCAACTCGGCTAAGGGCAGATCCGTCAGGTATATGACTTCACCTTTATCGAAGCCGGAGAGTTCCCGCTGTGTAATCTTCTCAAATCTACGATCCTGCTGCTGTGTGCCGCTTACGACGTAAACGCGCTTTGTCCCGGGATGTAACCGCAATGCCAAATCCACTGTTTCGCGGTATGCGTTCTTATAGTGAATGCCGGTCGCGCCCGCTGCCGACGAAAGGGCTTCCGGCTTAGGCAGATCGTTCGCAACAAAGACGATGGGAGTATTTGAAAAGAGTTCGTTCCGATACTCGAGCAGGAATCTCAAAGGAGCATCAGCCGAGGCAACAACCACATTTACAGCACGCTCAGCATACTTGTCGCGTAAGTAGTTGCGAAAAGATACGGCGTGGTTTTCTTCCGGAAAGCGACTGAACTCGAAGTATTCGGGGAAGTATTCGACGTCTTGCCGGCGATCAAATTGCAGGTGTGCCTTGAAGCTCTCCTCAAATTTGGCGTTGCCCGGAAACTCTTTGTTATCCCAATAGAGTACGACCACTCGTTTCGGTGCAACTGGCTGCGCGCGAGCAACCTGGACCAGCAGTGTAAATGCACACACGAACAGCAGGAACTCAACGACCCTGAACGTTGAACTGTCTTTCCGAGAGTGCATGTGCTGTTTATCGTTGCGCCTACAAACTGACCTTTACCGCAAACTGAATCTGCCGTGACGATCCAGACTCACCGGTGGGAAATCGCGTACTTGTAATTTGCCCAAAGGCCGGGGTTCCGACGACCGTCCCGGGTGCGCCCAGGTTTGCATGATTAAAAAGATCAAAAAACTCAGCCCGAAACTGCACGCGAAGAGTTTCGCCCACCTTAGTATTCTTGATGACTGCAAAATCCGTGTTACTGAAACCTGGCCCAATGACGACATTGCGGCCAAGGTTACCGAAGCGCGGCACGGCGGTGAACACAGTAGTATCGAACCATTTTTCGACTTTGTCTGTGATCGCGATCGGCCCGTTCACGTCGGGCCGGAGCGTGTTGGCGATCCCATTCACGGTACTATTACTCGTTACAATGTTAATCGGACTGCCGCTTTGAAGCTGGACGATCGCAGCCAACTGCCAACCATCGAGCAGCCGGTTGCCACGGAACGGCAGGTCGTAGATTCCGTTAAAAACGAATCGATGGCGTGCGTCATAATCTGAAAGTCCCCGGTCGCCTTTAAGGTCGTAACTGTTCTGTCCCACGATCCCGCCGGTGCTGAAAGAGTTGTAGTCCAGCGATTTTGACCAGGTATAAAACGCTTGAAATTGCAGGCCGCGCGCAAGCCGCCGTGATCCCTTTATCCAGAGAGCGTTGTAACTCGAGTTTCCTCCGCTCTCGACCTGTGTGATGTTGCCAAGATTCGTACCTGGGAGTATTGGGCTCGACTGCGAAAGTCTGAGAAACGGGCGTATGCCGTTAATCGGTTGGTTGAGATTGCGCCGCACGATCAAATTCGTACCCTTCGAACCGATATAACCGACGGATAAAACAAAGTTCCGAAGCAACTCGCGCTGCACGTTGAAGTTCCACGACTGGAGATAAGCGTTCTTGAAGTCGTGCGTAATCGACTGCGGCGCAAGCCCGGCAGGCATAGCCAGGTTGATTGCGTTGCTCAGTCTGATTGTCCCGCTGAAGGTCAACGGAATTGCCAGCGGTGGATTGGTAGTCGTTCCGATTACTATGCTCGTCATCGGTTGATCGGTCTGCAACGCATACGCTGCCCGCACCGAAGTCTTACCATCACCGAACGGATCCCAGGCAAAACCAACCCGCGGCTGCACATTCTTGTTGTTTTGCTGGTAGACCTCGTCGATCTGGTTACCAACGCGAATGAGCGAAGCAGTCGCTGGATCGAAAACAATAAAACGGTCGTAGCGTTCGGTTGGTGTCATGTTCCAGTCGTAACGCAGACCGAGCTCGAGCATGAGGTTGGATCGCACCCGATAGTTGTCTTGCACAAAAAAGCCCAGCGCGCCTTCGGCTATGCTGCTCGACTGACTACCAAGCGTGACGCTGAACGAGTTGGCCGTACCGGCGAGGAAAGCGGCGACGGTCGGAAAGTTGAAACTGCCCGTACCTTGCCTGAAATTGTTATTGAGAAACTGACGAAATTGCCCGCCACCCTTTAACGAGTGTTTACCGTACTGGTAGCTGAAGGAGTCGGCGACATTAAAGGTGGTGTCGGCGCGTCCTGACGGATTGACGGATGGACCACCAAAGTTTAGCCCTCCGGCTACGCTAATCTGTGGCAAACCGATCGGTTCGGTGATTCCGTGATTGATACCGAATTCAGTCGGATTTAACTGTGCGTTTGGAGTAGTTGCCGAGCTAAAGCGATTAAAGCCGAAACGCAGTTCATTAACCAGCATTGGGCTGAAGATATGCGTCTCGTTCAGGGTGAAGACCTGCCGTAGTTGGAGCGTTGTGTTGCCAAAACCGGGAACGGTGTTGCCGTTGCGATTGGGTTCGATCAATTCAGTGTGATACGCCGAATAATAGGCGTGCAGTCGATCGTTTCTTCCGAGGTTGTAGCTGATATCAACGCTCCATTGATCGTTGTTGACTGAGGCATTTGCCGAACCGACGAAACGTGAGGTACCCGATGAATCGACAAAATTTGCGCGTGGGATCAAGGGGAGCAGTCTGGTAATGACGGGATCAGTTGCCGCACTACGTTGCGCATCACTCAGCACGAGGCTGTTGAGATCTACCCTTTGCCGCTGGCGCAAACCCTCATACGAAAAGAAAAAGAACAACTTTTCCCTGACGATTGGACCACCCAGTTGCCCACCAAACTGATTGCGCTTGAAGGGCGGCGGCTCAGCCGCTGTGAAAGTAAAAAAGTTGCGAGCATCGAGTGCATCGTTCCGGAAGAACTCAAACAACTCCCCATGAAATTCATTACTTCCGGATCTGGTTGCTATGTTGACAACCGAACCTGAGCTTTGACCATGTTCGGCACTGAAGGTGGAGTTATCGACCTTAAACTCCTGCACCGCTCCGATCGAAGGTTGAAACGTGATGGAGGCATTGGTGAGATTGTTAAGCGTGATCCCGTTGATAATGTAGTTGACTGTTTCCTCTCTGTTGCCCGCGGTCGTCATCGAGAATGATCCCAACCCTCTTATCGGCGCCGATGAGAAAGCGCCCTGGGGTGACGTTACCGAACCGGGTACTAATAATCCGAGATCGAGGAAATAGCGGCCGTTCAGCGGCAGGTCCTGGACCATGCGTCGATCGACAACGTGGCCGACCGAAGTGGTCGACCGTTCGATCTCTTCGTTAGTAGACGATACTGTTACCTGTTCGGAAACATCTCCGACTTCGAGTTTCAGGTCTTGCGTTATTCGTCGTCCAACTTCGATCCGGAGTTCCAATACCCTTGTCTTGAAGCCACTGGCACTTGCTCCTATTGAATAGTCACCGACCGGCAACGCAGCGACCTGATAGCGGCCCTTCTGATCGGACGTTGCCACGCGCTCGACACCGATCGCCGGGCTTTTGGCTGTGATCCTGACCCCGGAAACTACGGCTCCCTGCTGATCGAACACTTGTCCGTCGATGGAAGCTGTTGATTGAGCACGGGTTGAGACGGCTATGGCGAGAAGCAGGCTTATGGGTAGAGCGATTCCTACGACGGGGATTTGGGGCACAATCCAGCGCATGGAGAGAACAACTTTTCCGTAAATAAAACGACGGGTCAGTTTGCGCGCTTGCCGTTGTTTTTTATTAGTAGTTCCAGGACTGCGATGGCGGACGCGTCGGGGGGAACGTCGTAGCGCAATTGAAGCGAGGAACGCAAACAATATAACAATGACAACGGCAACGATTATAGGCTCAGTGTTTAAACACTCAATCCGTAATATTACGTAGGAAGCGATCAAACGAAACAAACAACTGGTCTAGCCCCCTTCAGAATGCTTGTGTGGAAATTTGGTCTGACCCAAACTGGTACAGATTATTTTGTCACTGCCAGCAGTTCATTCTGGGCCGCTTCCTTTTTGAGGGCCGTGATCGTGGTCTTGCGCTTCAACACGACGGCTGTGAGATCGTCTTTCTGTTCGGTGCCTTTCGAGAAGTTCTTAACCGCCATATGAAGTTGTGCAATCACTTCTTCGGCTGAACAATCGCGCGCCTGGCGAATCGTGTCCTTCAGCCGCTCGATTCCAAACTCCTCGTCTTCAGGGTTCTGCCACTCGTAAAAACCGTCGGTGACGAGGACGATCATGTCGCCCGCCTTCAGACTTTTCAGGCGCGAGTCTTCGTAAGGCATACCGGCAATCATTCCGAGTGGAATTCCCTGGGCCTCAAAGTTCTCCCATTTATTCATGGCGCGGCGATACCAGAGGATTGGCCCATGTCCGGCGGAAAGCACTTTGATCTCGGATCTCTCCGGATTGAGAAAGATGACCGCAAAAGTAACAAAGCGATCGTCAGCGAGATCGTTCGCCAGCAGGCTATTTAGACGATCGAGCACGCCATCGTGTCCGTGATCCGCGAGAAAACTCGCACGCGCGTACGCGCGACACAGTGCGCTAACCAGCGCTGGACCGATTCCGTGACCGGTGGCGTCGCCGACACTGATCGCGAGTTGACCATCGGGTAAGACTTGCCAGTCGAAGTAGTCGCCGCCGGTTTGATTGGCGGGCTGGTTCCAGCCGGCGATCTCGAAGTCATCGAGTTGAGGCGGCCTGGTCGGGAGGAGGTCCTGTTGAATCGAGCGCGCGATATCGAGATCGTGATTGATCTGTTTCAGTTCGCTTTCGAGTTTGGCTTCACGCAGCGCTGCTCTGACGTAACCACGTATCTGGCGCGCAACCACGGCCGCGATGATGCCGGCAATCAGGATCAATGCGGCATAGACCATATAGACTGCGAAGGGAAACCGATCGGCCGGCGGCGTTGAGTCGCCATATCTAAGTTCTACGTAAAAAGTAGCGAAGAGATAACCAAGCGACGAGAGTATTCCGGTTATGAGCGTCAGGCTGGGACGCAGGCGCAAGGTCGAAAGTGTGATGAATAAAAAGTAGATGGCGATCGCGGGTGTGACTAATACCTTGAAGGGCGTCATCCACTGGGCCAGCAGCAGTACGAAGAGTGCGAGGGTAGGTAATTGACTCTCGATGAAGACGTTGAATACCCACAGTTCGGGCACCACTGCCTCGTCGTCACGAAGCGCGGTTTTGATGTGACGCAACATCACGCTTTCGTGAGAGATGACGAAAGCAAGAATGATGAGTTGACCGAGCAGCAGGAGGTAGTT
This sequence comes from Pyrinomonadaceae bacterium, assembly GCA_036379695.1. Lineage (GTDB taxonomy): Bacteria > Acidobacteriota > Blastocatellia > Pyrinomonadales > Pyrinomonadaceae > PSRF01. Next base: position 16,309 of record DASVGE010000314.1, read on the forward strand.
TTGTGTTACGAGTCCGCGAATCAACACCCAAATGGTGAGGCCGGCCAGAACGCAGAGCAGCGCAATGACGCGGTACGATTCACTCTTTAGTGAAGCTCTTTCAAATGCTCTCGATTGCATATGGGCCACGAAAAAGCGCAAAAAGTTTTAGCCACAAAAAGGCACAAAAAGCACAAAAATGAATAATGAATTCAAAGTCACCGGTTCAATCAACGTCATCAGCTTAATCAACGTTTTATCAATTCAATCAACCCATCAGCTCAATTCATTTTTGCGCTTTTTGTGCCTTTTTGTGGCTAATCTTTCTTGTGGCAATCACTGCCAGCCGCCGCCCAGCGCTTTGTAGAGTTGCACGACTGAGAGCAGCTCATCGCGGCGCGCGAGGGCCAGGCTTCGTTCTGCTTCAAAGAGTTCGCGGTCGGCGTCGAGCGCGTCGAGCAGTGTTGCAACCCCGCCGGTGTAACGTAAGTAGGAAAGGCGGGAACGATCGCGCAGGGTCTCTACCAGGAGCGCGCGTTGGGTGCGAACTTCGCGAACCTTTTGATACGCAATCAACGAATCGGAGACGTCACGAAATGCGGCTTGAACCGTCTTCTGGTAGTCGATGAGCAGAAAGTCGCGTTGCGCTTGCGTGAAACGCACGTTCGACTTTATGCGCCCGCCGGTAAAAATTGGTTGTGTGACCTGTCCCGCGAGAGTCCATACATTTCTGCTGCCGCTGAACAGACTTGTAAGCTGACCACTCTCGTAACCGAGAAACGAAGTGAGCGAGATACGCGGAAAATATTCTTTCTTCGCGACTTCAATGCGCGCATTGGCTGCGATCAAACTGTTCTCTGCCGATCGTATGTCAGGGCGGCGTTCGAGCAGATCCGATGGTAATCCGGCCGGTACGGTCGGAGGAACCTGATTCTCCGTCAAACTCAGTCCTCGTTCGATCGCCGACGGGTTACGGCCGGTCAGAAAACTGAGAAAATTCTCCGTTTGTTGTATCGACTGTTCGAGCGCCGGGATCACTTCGGTCGCGTCGTAAACCAACTCTTCAGCCTGGCGGACATCGAGCATAGTCGCCACGCCGCGTTGTTGCCTGAGTTGGATGAGACGCAGTGATTCCTGGCGCGAGGTGAGTGTGCGTCGCGAGATTTCAAGCTCGAAATCGAATTCACGCAAACTGAAATAAGCTGTCGCTACGTCGCTGACGAGTGTGGTTACAACGAACCGGCGCGCTTCTTCGGTGGCTAACAGATCGGCACGCGCGGCGGCCGTTTGTTTGCGCAGTCGTCCCCAGATGTCGATCTCGAACGTGAGCAGGTTCAGCAGGATACTGCCAAACGAGCGATCGCGTTTTACCGGTTCAGGTATATCAAAAGCACTACTGCGCGACTGTCGCTGGTTGACGACGTCGCCACTGGCAATGATCTGGGGATACTGTTCCGAGCGCGTGATGCCGAGATTGGCGCGAGCGGCATCGATGTTGGCGACAGCCTGGCGCAAGTCGTAATTGTTTGTCAGGGCGTCGTTAATTAACTGTTGCAGTTTTTCATCTTTGAAGAGTTCAAACCACTTCAGGTCGGCGAGTGTTTGCCGATCGGGCTGAGTGGCCGGGTCTGCTCGGAAGACGGTTGGAGTCTGCACCGCTGGTTTCCGCTGACTCTGTGCGGTCACGTGGATCTGTGACACACACACAAGCACAACTGCCGCGAGTAGTCGCTTCATCAGTGTTCACCTCCGGCATCGGCCGTTGCCGGCACCGGCGCGGCAGGAGCCACTACCTTTTCCTTGCGACGACGACCCAATCCTTCAACGAAAGTGAAATTCCCCGGAATGATGAACACGCCCAAAGCAGTGGCGATGAGCATCCCGAAAAACACACCAACACCCATAACGTTCTGTGCGCCCGCACCCGCGCCACTCGCTTTCATCAGCGGCACGACACCGAGAATAAAAGCAAACGCCGTCATCAGAATCGGACGGAAGCGCAAACGTGCAGACGTGAGTGCCGCGTCTTCAAGCGTTTTGCCTTCTTCGTGTTTGGCCTTGGCAAACTCAACGATCAGGATCGCGTTCTTAGCCGCCAGGCCGATCAGCATTACCAGTCCGATCTGCACGTACACGTTGTTGTCGTAACCAAATAACCAAACTCCAAATAAAGCGCCCAACGCGACGAGGGGCGATCCCAGTAGTACGGCCCACGGCAGGCGCCAGCTCTCGTACATCGCAGCGAGCAGCAGGAACACGCAGACGATGGCCATGATGAACGTCGGCGCCGGAGGCGGCGCGATCTTCTCCTGGTATGAGAGTGACGAGTAAGCGAAACTCATCTCCTTCGGCATCGTCTGAGCGAAGACTTCCTCGAGTGCCGCAAGCGCCTGGCCGGACGTATAACCGCGCGCCGGAGAACCAGTGAGCTCTACGGATCGCAGCAGGTTGAAGCGAGTTGTGATTTCAGTTCCGGAGATGTCGTCGATGTTTACCAGCGTCGAAAGCGGGACCATCGAATTCGTCGTCTTGGAGCGGACATAAATTCTTCCGATATCGCTCGCTTTCAAGCGATCGGTTGACTCAGCTTGTACATACACGCGATACAAACGGCCGAAACGATTGAAGTCGTTCACAAACGCGCCGCCCATCGCGGTAGACATCGTCTGGAACACTTCGTTGACCGGAACGCCGAGCGTGCGTGCTTTCTCGCGATCGAGATTTACTTTGACCTGTGGATAGTTCGCATCAAATGAAGTGAAGACATTTCCGAGTTCGGGCCGACGCCGGGCGGCGGCAATAAACGACCTCGTCTGATCGCCCAGTTGCTCGACGGTCATCGTGCCGGTGCGATCCTGTATCAGGAAGTTGAAACCTGACGCGGCGCCGAACCCGCTGAGCGTCGGGATATTGAACGGAAAGATCACGCCTTCCGGAATCGCGGCGAACTCTCGCTGAAGCTTGGCCATGATTCCTTTCACGTGCAGCTCCGAGCCGTGACGTTCTTCCCATGGCTGCAAACGTGCGAAAAGCGAACCGTAGTTAGGTTGGTAGGTGTTCGTGACGACACCGTAGCCGCCGATCGTTTGAAAGGATTCGACTCCTTCTGTCTTGGCGAGAATCTGCTCGACCTTTTTGAGCACTTCGTTCGTGCGCGCCAGCGAAGCACCCGGCGGTAGTTGTACGTTGACACCAAAAATTCCCTGGTCTTCGTCGGGAATAAATCCGGAGGGGATCGCCCTCGCAAATACCACGGCGCCCAACACCACCACGCCCACGATGCCGATCGTCACGATCCCGCGCCGGACCAGCATGCGCGACACGCTAACGTAGCCGTTCGTCGTTACGTCGAACACCTTATTGAACCCGCGGAAAAACGCGCCGAGTGGTCCACGCATCGGCTTCGGTTCTTTCAACAACAGCGCACACAGCGCCGGCGTCAGCGACAGCGCGTTGAAGGCCGACAGCAGCACCGAGATCGCGATCGTCAAAGCAAACTGCTTGTACATGCTGCCGACGAGACCACCGAGCAGCGCCACCGGAACAAACACCGCCGACAGAATCAGCGCGATTCCGATAACCGGTCCCGACACCTCGGCCATGGCCTTGATAGTCGCCTCCTTCGGAGACAGACCATGCTCGAGGTGATGGATCACTGCCTCGACCACCACGATCGCGTCGTCAACCACGATGCCGATCGCGAGCACGAGACCAAACATCGAAAGCGTGTTTACCGAGAAACCGAGCACCGGGAAAAAGATGAACGTACCGACGAGAGAGATCGGAATCGTGATCAACGGAATAATCGTGGCCCTGATGTTCTGCAGAAACACGAAGACGACGACGGTGACGAGTATCAGCGCCTCGACGAATGTTTTCAGAATCTCGTGAATCGAAGCTTCGACGGCTGGTGTAGTGTCGTAGACGATCTTGTAATCCATGTCGGGCGGAAACAGCGACTTGGCATGCTCCATCGTCTCGTAGATCGTTTCCGCCGCTTTGAGTTGGTTCGCGCCCGGCAAGAGGTAAACGGCCATGGCGCCGCCCGGTTTGCCATTTAATCGACCGAATGAGTTGTAGTCCTGAGAACCGAGTTCGGCTCGACCAACGTCTTTAACTCGGACCACCGCGCCGGTGCCGGTTTGACGGATGATGATGTTTTCAAATTCTTCCGGTGTGACGAGTCGTCCGGGGGCGCTGAGAGTTTCGGTGAACTCCTGGTCCGCTGGCGTTGGCGCACCGCCGACTTTACCCGCGGGCGCCTGAAGGTTTTGTTCTTTGATGGCGGAGATAACGTCGGATGGAGTCAGTCCTAACTTCGCGAGTCGATCGGGTTTGATCCAGACGCGCATTCCGTAATCGGTGCCGCCAAAGAGATCGACCTGAGCGATACCGGGAATTCTGAGGATCTGATCGCGCAGGTTTATGCCGGCGTAGTTGATTAGAAAGTTTGCGTCGTAAGCATCCTTCGGTGAGTAGAGGGAGATCACCATGAGAATGCTTGGACTTTGTTTCTTGACGGTCACACCCTGTTGATTGACTTCAGCCGGAAGTCGAGCGGCGGCGGTTGAGACGCGGTTTTGGGTGAGAACATTCGCGGTATCCTGGTCTGTGCCGACTTCGAAATTGACGTCGAGTAACATGCGGCCGTCGCTGGTGTTCGACGACTTCATGTAAATCATGCGGTCGACACCATTGACTTCCTGCTCGATCGGAGTCGCTACAGACTGTTCGACTGCTTCGGCTGAGGCGCCTGGATATGTCGCAGTCGCACGGATATTAGGAGGCGCCAGAAAGGGATATTGCTCGATCGAGAGCCCACGGATCACGATGAAACCGATCATGAGCGTCAGGATCGAGATTACGATTGCAACAATCGGCCGCCGGATGAAAAAGTTAGACATAAACGATCAATCTCCCTTAGTTTGGGCGTCACCTTGGAGTGCGGTG
>DASVGE010000315.1:0-13563 GCA_036379695.1 Pyrinomonadaceae bacterium
AACTTGATTTTTGAGGCAAACGGTTCGATTTAGACCTTTTTGAGGCAAAGCCGGCGGGGACGAAGCGGTTAAAAGATTCTACGCGGGCGCGTCCGCGCATGAGGCTGTCACCACCAATGCCGCTTGAATTCGCGTCGTACAATGAACTGTTTCAGCGCGGGATCGATGTGCGGGCGGCATGGTGTGAAAAGTGCCGGACGCATGAGGCGCACGCTTACGACAAAGCCGCCAATCGTCTAACCTGCGTGGTCTGCGATACTGCGCAACCCTTCAATCGCGACATGGAAATCCTCGGAGCGGAGTTTGTTGGTTAGAAAATAAACCCCGCTTCTTTGCTACGTTCTCACCCGTGGCCGCGAAAGTCCAACCCTTAAAACGCTCCAGTAACCTCTTTAATGAGATCGGCGTCACAGGTCTCGTCCAATACTCCGGCTATGTACAAGAAGAATTCCTCACCGAGCTACAAGGTATTCGGTGGCGTCGTGTTGTCCGCGAAATGGTCAACAACGATCCGATAGTTGCGGCCATGCTCTTTGCGATCGAGTACCTCTGCCGCCAAGTTACATGGGAGTGGAAACCAGCAGGAGAGGGTAAAGACGCACAGGACAAAGCCTCACTGGAATTTGCCCAACAATGCTGGCAGGACATGTCGCAGGCGACAAGCGATCTGATTGCTGAGGTGCTGTCGTTTGTGCCGTGGGGCTGGTCGTACTTTGAGATCGTCTACAAACAGAGGCAAGGTGAGCAGAGAGAGCCGGGTAAGTCAAGCAAGTTTGATGATAATAAGATCGGTTGGCGTAAGTGGGCCGTGCGTGCTCAAGAATCACTCCTGAATTGGGAGTTTGATGACGAGGGCGGCACTCAGGCAATGGTGCAACAAGCTGCCCCAACCTACGAAACAAAGACAATCCACATCGAAAAGTCGCTGCTGTTTCGCACTTCAACGCATAAGAACAACCCGGAAGGCCGTAGCTTGCTCCGAAGCGCCTATCGCCCCTGGTATTTCAAGAAGAATATAGAGAACTTTGAGGCGATCGGGATCGAGCGATACCTTGCAGGATTGCCCGTTATCACAGCTCCCGCGAGGATTCTAAGTGAGAGCGCCTCACCGGAAGAAAAAGCGCTCGCTGAATACCTCCGGAAGATGGCAACCACGATCCGAATGAACGAAATGGCCGGAGTGGTAATGCCCTCCGACGTACACAAAGATACGTCAATCCCTGCGTTTAGCCTTTCACTACTCAACGGCGGTGCTCGCAACGATGCGAAAACCCGTGAAACGATCACGGGTAAGAACCAAGAGATTCTGATGTCCACGATGGCTGATCTCTTAATGGTGGGCCACCAGCAAGTCGGCTCGTTTGCCTTGGTAGATAAAAAGGCTGATTTATTCACCGAAGGGCTCGGGGCGTTTCTCGACACGATCGCGGAGGTTATCAATCGTCACGCCTCGCCCAGGTTGGCACGATTGAACGGTATTCCCCCGGTCTCTATGCCACGGCTTGAGCACGGAAAGGTTCAGAAACTCTCCCTAAAAGAACTGTCGGAAATTCTTGGCTCAGGGCAAAACGTGTTCACCCCTCGTGAGGTAGCGCACCTGATTGAAAGGGCGGGACTGCCGAAACGGAGTGAGGAAGAGATCGAAAAAGAGGAAGAGCGCCGGGAGGAAGCGCGCAACCAGCCGCCTCCGGTAACAGCTCCGCAAAATAAACCTAAGAATTCTGATACAAACGAAAACGAATGAACCTTTTCGTTGACACACGGAGTTCAGCGCATCGCGAAGGCCGCGTCATAGGCGTGGGCATCGCTTACAGCCTTGTCGTGTCGGCCTTGTTTTACGGCGGATCGCTTGAGATTCCCGATTTAGCGCCGGACGTTCAGTTTCCGAGAGACGCGGAACTGCTCTCGTTCGACTACGACGAGAGGTCGCGGATTTTCTACTTCTTATTCGCGCACTGGAGTCTACCCCCAACGTCTCCAGGTTGTCTGCCAATGGTCGTGCTCGCAAAATGAAACATCGCCTCTTTGATTTCTACGCTTCTAAGTCTTGGGCCATCCTGCCCGAGTCATTGCAGGAGATGTATGACATCTATCGCACGGCGATAGACCGTAAGGCGTTAGACATTGACTTCGATCCAGAAGCGGTAAGCGCAAAGACCGGCGTTCGTTTGGATAACACCAGGCGAGTGGAAATCCGCGGCGACGGTGTAGCGATCATCCCGGTAATGGGTCCGATCTTTGGCAGAGCAAACCTGTTTACAGAGATAAGCGGCGCCACTTCGATTGAAATGCTCGCGAAGGACTTCAACGAAGCGCGGGAAAACACGCGCGTCAAGGCAATTATCTTCCATATCAATTCGCCCGGTGGCGAGGTCGACGGAACGTCAGAGTTTGCCCAACACGTCTTTAATGCTCGCAGTGAGAAGCCGATAGTTGCTTACGCTAGTCATCTTATGTGCAGTGCGGCTTACTGGATTGGCAGTGCCGCGAGTGAGATCGTAGCCGAAGAAACCGCGTCACTTGGATCGATTGGCGTGGTTGGCAGCGTCAGTCTCGACAAAGACAAGAAATCAGTCCAGTTCGTCGCCTCACAGTCGCCAAACAAGCGGCCTGACCCGGAAAGCGAGCGAGGCAAATCACAAATCCAGCGCCATATTGACGATCTGGCAGATGTGTTTATTGATACCGTAGCCCGGAATCGTGGCTGGACAGCCGCAGAAGTGATCGAAAAGGGTGACGCGGGAAATATTCTCGCAGGCCGGCGCGCGGTCGCGTCTGGATTGGCTGATCGTCTTGGCTCTTTGGAGGGCTTAATCGCCGAACTTTCAGATCCGCAGATTCGTGACGAAAAAATAAACAAACAAAAAATGTTATCAACCTCCAGCGCCAATACGGACGCTGACTCTCAGACCATAGGAGCTAACGAAATGGCCGACGAAAAAGACAAGACTCCCGCTGACAAGGTCAAAACCGACGCGCTGCCGCCAAGGGACGCCGACAAGCCAAAAGTTGAGGCCGCGTCCGAAAAACAGGACACCGCTGAAGTTGACAAGCTAAAGGCTGATAAGGCTCAGGCAGAAGCCGATGTCAAAGCGAAGGATGTTGAGTTAGCCGCTGAACGCGCAAAGGCGGAGGGTCTTGAGAAGCGCATGGCCGCGATGGAGAAAAAGGATCGCGATACGCGCTTCGGGATAGTCGCGAAAGACTGGTCCGGTGACAAGGCGGTCCATCTCGACATGCTGGAGCACTTCGCTACCTCTGAGAAGGATGGCGAAAACTCTGCGCGATTCAAGGCTTACGTGACACAGCAAAACGCCCACACAGAGCAATTGAGACAGTCCGGGCTATTCAAGGAGATCGGATCGTCCAGCGCCGTTGAAGGAAGCGCCGACGCCGAGTGGGAGGCATCTGCAAAGAAACTGCAAGCGGAGAGCGGCGGCAAGCTAACCATCGAACAGGCGCGCGATCAGGTGTGGGCTGGCAATGCGGAATTGCGCAAACGCTACAACGCTGAAATCAACTAATGCCCTGAGAGGCACAATCGACAGGAGATAAAGAGCATGGCAACTGAGGGACCGCAAATTACCGATTCCTTTACTCCGGGCGGCACGATCCCGGCCTATACCTTCGTCAAACTGTCGGCGGATAAAACGGTGGTCGCGTGTAGCGGAGTCACTGACAAGCCGATCGGGGTTGCGCAAGAGCCCGGAGCTTCAGGCGGCAACGCCATACCGGTATGCATGGTCGGTGTCACGAAAATCGTAGGAGACGCGAATCTGGCTGTCGGCGATTCGATTGGAACTTCTGCTGATGGGCAGGCGGCTGCTTACACCGTCGCGGACACCACCAAGCATATCGTTGGTCAGGTTCTAGTTGAGAACGGAGCCGCAGGCGGCTACATCACCGGCGCGATCAACTGTTTGAATAGTCGCGTGCTTGCGTAACAGAGTTTTAGTTCCCTTTTAGGAGACCTCCAAGATGGCACAACCGAGTGTTTCAGAAGTCCATGTCAATCGCCCGCTGACTAACGCCTCGACGGCTTACGTGCAGACGGATGACAAGTTTGTCGCTACTCAAGTCTTCCCAACCGTACCCGTGGAAAAGCAAAGCGATCTTATTACCACGTACAATAAGAACGACTTCTTCCGGGACGAAGCGCAGCCGCGCGCCGATGGTGATCAGTCAGCCGGTTCGGGCTACGGGACCAGCAATACGCCTTATGCGTGCATCGTTTACGCGCTGCATAAGGACATTGGCCCACAGGTACGACGCAATGCCGATCCCGAGCGCGATCTTGACCGCGAAGCCACGCTTTGGTTGACCCAAAGAATGCTTATCCGGCAGGAGAAGCAGTGGGTTGACGACGGCTTCAAAACAGGAGTATGGGCCAACGATGTCACCCCGGCATCTCTTTGGTCGGACTTCACATCCTCAGACATTATCGAGGACATGGAGACGGGCAAGGAAACCATCCTGATCAATACCGGTCAGGAAGCAAACAAAGCCGTCTTCGGCTATAAGGTCTTCCGGAAGGCCAAAAATCACCCCGACATACTTGATCGAATCAAGTACACAACTCAGACCACTGGCCGCACGGTCACGCCACAACTACTCGCTGCGATGTTCGATCTCGATCAGGTGTTGGTAGCTAAGTCCGTGATCGCGACCAACCGAGAGGGCGAGACGGCGGTTTATGACTTCACTCACGGCAAGCACGCCCTGCTGCTGCACACTCCGGACGCCCCCGGTCTGTTGACGCCCGCGGCGGGCTACACTCTTTCATGGCGCGAGATCAGTCAGGGAATGGGCGCGGACATTGCTATCACGCGCGAACGAATCCCGTTGACCAACGGAGCGGATCGTGTCGAGGCGCAGGTGGCGTTTGACAACAAAATTCTCGGAACCGATCTCGGATACTTCTTTAATGGAGCCGTGGCGTAATGAACACCCATGTCGTGCTGAAAAAACTTCCCGGCCCGAATGGCAAAGAGCTTAAACCGGGCACAGAGGTCGACGCGAGCGAGTGGCGCAATGCCCTTTTGCTAGTTGAGCAGCGTTACTTGAAGCCGCTTGATGGAGTCGAAGCGCCCATTGAGGCGTCCGCTGGTAGTCGCAGCCTGACTGAGCAGGTAACCGGAATTCTGTTAGCTGACCTTGCGCAAAACGGACCTATCGCTCAAGCGCTGTCAGAGCGGGGCATTATCGCCATCGAACCCAAGCAATCGAAACAGCGCCGAACCAATGTCGAGCAGGCTTAAGCATTACGCGCGGCGCCCGCATCAGTATCTTGAACGCGATTACGACTTTGGGCAGGCGATAGAGATCAGAGGAACGAAGAACGATGAAACATTGATCCGGTTGGGATTTATCGCCCTTATCCCGAAGGACACGGTACTAAGTGAGTGCGGCGCTTGCGGTGGTTGGTTCATCAAATATGAATGGTTGGCAATGCACTTCAAGGATCGACACGGTGAAAGGTTCTTGAGCACCTTTGATGAGCAGGTAAGAGACGATCAGCACGACGCATTTTTGGATGAACTCGCACCGATACACTTTGACAAGACCAAAGCGTCACGAGAGGCCACAACCTAAATCCTGATGGGCGCTAAAGCAGCGCATGTGAAGGAGTAACGAATGAATCAAGGCACCAAAGGTCAATTTCGAGTCGGCACGCTACTAGCTTCCGCTATTAAACTTGCTGGCACGGCGCTTTCATTTACAGCCGCACAGTTCAATCAGATCATGGCCGCGTTTGGGACTGTCACCTTTGATCGGGCTGACAAAGTAGCGATCAAGGCGCTGACCGGCGCGGCCCTGCACGCGGCTAATTTGTCGTGGCAAAACCCGGAAGCGACCGCGATCATCATTACCCGGATCGTGTTGGACCGGACCACGAAATCAACCGGTGCATCGACGATCGATATTGGCACCACGGCGGTCTCGGCTACCACATCCTCTGACAATCTGATTGACGGAGTTGATTCCGGCGCCGCTGAGGGTGTCGAGGATAACATCAACGACGCCGGCACAAACGGCAAAGCCAGACAGAAACTTGCGGCGGGTAAGTGGGTGACGTTCGATGAAGCTTCCGGTGATGTTACCGGCCTGGTCGCTAACGCTTATATCCATTACCACCGAATCTAATGCCGACTGCTAAATCACAAACCCCCGGTTCGAAGACGCGCATACAGGGCGTCTCAACCGAGCAGACGGTGAAGGCCACGGCAGGCTTATTGCATCGGATAGTTTTATCGAACGGCGGATCTTCGGCCCGAACGTTGACGCTGACGGACGGAGCAACAGTGCAGAACGTAATCAACCTAAAGGCGAGCGAGACGGTAGTGCTGGATATAGGCGCAAGGTTCGCCACTTCGATCAAGGCAACGCCGTCACACGCGGAAGTGGACGCGTTAATTATTTACGACTAATGGCGCTCAATGAAGACCAGGCCCGAGCATATCTTGAGTCGGAAACACAGTGGAACGCCGAGCCCGCTTTGTCGACCGCTCAGCAAGATGATCTGGTTAACCTTGCGGAGACAAGCACTGGAAGCGGGGAGTTTACCTATCGCACTTTAGCGACATCAGTCTTCCTTGGTTTAAGGCGAAAGCGCGTCATCGCGGTTGAGACGTACAAGGACGGGGAAGACAAGATCTTTGAGCACCTAGACCGATTATTAAAAGAGTGGGAATGGGCCGCGCCGGCGGATATGCTCGGCCTACCGATCCCGCAGATCTTCGCTGGGGGAGTCTCGCGATCTGATATCGAAACACGTCAGAGCGATACCGACAGGCCGGAGTCGGTATTCAGCATAGGACTTCATAGTAATGCCTCTTAATCGTCAGAGACTTGCTGAAAGAGCATTTGATAGAAGACGAAAAAGGTTCGGTGAAGACCTTTGCGATCTTTTACAAACCGGCACCCAGGGCGACGGATTCAGCGGTGACAAGCCAGACGAAGACGAATTAGCTACAAACGTAGAGTGTCTCTATGAGGAGATCTCAGGCGGCGCCGCTCAAGTCGTCATAAACAACGTCACGGTTATAGCTACGCACCGGATTGAAATGAAGACCTCAGACGAAGCGTTAGCCCTAACAGTGAATGACAAAATTCGAATTCACGCACGAGGCGCTAAGCCTCAACTGATCTTTGAACAACCGGTAAGAACCAGAGGCACCTTCACTCCATTGGTGGAGTTCAAGGCAATTCTTGTTACTGATGGTTATAGACAATCCGCGATCTAATGAGCGTCATTGTTATAACGATCGAAGGCAAGGACGCACTGCTTATCGGTCTGAATCAATCTGTTCATCGCGTCCGTAACTGGCAACCGATATTTGAAAAGATCGAAGAAGCTGCGCTCGGTTACTTTCGTGGCCGGTTCGAGAATGCTGGCCCGGGCTGGCCCCCGTTAGCAACCTCTACGGAGGCTCAGAAGGCTCGTTTGGGCTTTGGCCCAAGTCGCATCCTGATCAGGTCTGGCGCGCTGTATGGTTCGTTTGTGAAGGGTGCCACGGCAAATATCTCCAGAATTGGACCGCAAGCAGCGGAGTTTGGATCGTCTATTCCATACGGCGTCTATCATCAGGAGGGCGCGGGCGTTCCGGAGCGGACAATAATTGAGGTTACCGTGGACCAGGAAGAGCGCTATGAGGAAATCGCCTTGAACGAATTAACAGAAGCAGCAACAAGTTTGGGGTTTGAGGTTAAGGCCGCTTGAGTTTTGCTCCGCTCTTCAATGAGATCTTTGAAAGTTATCTTTACGATAACCTGATGTTCGCGATCGACGCGGAGATGAAGAACTATCTGGATGGGTTTTATCCGGGTCAGCAGCTTCCAGACTTTGCGGTGAAGATGCTTGGGTTCATTATCAGCCCGCCGGCTTACCCTGCGCTGGCAATCAACCCGATCGACTTCGATAGTAGCGAATCAGAAAGTGGAGACCATGTTGAAAACGAACATCGGATTTTAGCGAGCTTGGTAGTTTCCAGTGCAGACGCCTCACTTGTGACGCGGTTGCTCTTTAAGTATTCGCGAGCCTTTAAGGCGGTAGTAAGAAAAATGTCGCGTGCTGACTGGCTTAGAGACATTCCGGCGAATGCGGGAAACCCGACAGGCGCAATAGTTACAAAGATCAAGGGTCAATATAGCGCTATAGGCAAGAACCCAAACAAGACTTCGAACGAGTACATTCGCGCAATAGACTTTCAATTAACGATCCAATTTGTCGAGAGGTAAGTGATGGCAGAGGAACCCAAAGAAAAGCCAGCAGGTAAGAAAGCGGGATTTGATGCCCCGATCGCTGATCCGGGCGATTCGTCGAAGCTCCCAGTTTACATTCATCCCGACACCCTCATGGTGAAAGGTATCGCGCCCGATTCAAAAGAACGGGTTGCCATCAACCTCGATGCTCTGAGGTATGAGTTTGGGGATAAGAAAGCGCTTGAGAAGTACAAAAAGATCGCGCGCACCGGTGGCTTCCTTGATCCAAACCAAACAGCTACAGGTGAGCAGTTCTTCCCCGATCTTTCGCTTGACGGGCTGAAACCAGCAGTCAGGCAGGAAATCGACGCAATTCTAAAACAGGAGTAACCCGATGGCCGGCACTGCGAAATCCTACAACACATCAATGGTTGAGCTTGGGCCGGGGGATGTTTGGCTAAACGTCGCAACTCCTGGCGCTGGCGCTCGCGTTACTATCCACACTGACGGCACGCCTGAAAGCGTGGCGAACCCGTCAGCTAAACACCTCGGCATGACAACTGAGGGCGCAAGGCTGATCTACTCCCCCCAGGTGCAAAACTTTACCTCTGACGAACAGACCGCGCCGATCATCTCGCAGATCGGTGATGAAGAGTTAAGAATCGAAGGCACCAGCTTGCAGATCCTCGACACCGCTTTGATGACTTACCTCATTGCCGGATCAACGTTCGGATCGGGATCTGGTTACGAACAGAACACAGTCGGCGGCAAACAAACGCTCGCAACCTTCTCAGTGTTGTACGTGGCTCCGATCTTTGCCGACACCACAAAGTTTTTGGTAGTCAGCATCTATAAGGCGTACAACGCTGCGGGATGGAACACCCCGGTTTCAAGAAAGGCCATGTCAGGCGTTCCCTTTAATTTCTTCGGCTTGTCGATCTCGTCACGAGCTGCCGGGGATCAGCTTGGTAATGTTTGGAAGACGGTGGCCGCATGAGTAACACTCTTCGTCAGTTTCACAGGCGAGAACAACCGAAGCCAGCGCCTGATCTGCTCTTGCGGGGGCTTGAGGTTCTCACAATTAACGAAGGCGATACGGTTCTAATCCGGTCTGAGGTTAATCCAATGACCGCAGAGGTTATCGAGAATCTTCAGAAAAGCATCGTCGCGTTTTGCAACCATCGCGGGGTGAAAGATGTCAACTTCATCGTGTTGCCGCCCGACGTAGGGGTTTCAACGCTGTCGGCGGACTCCATGAAGAAGGCTGGATGGGAGCGCGCTGGAAGAATACTGAGGCCCGCATGAGTACGCCTAATCGACGCGCATTCTTATCTTCTATTGCTGGCCTCGTAGCGGGCGGTATTGCTTGTGGTCTTCCGATCGCAAGGGCGTCAGATCTGCCGACAAACACCAGAATGACGTTTGCGAGCAGTTGGCGCACCAATGCCGCGAAGCGCATCATTAACGAGAGCGGCGACATGTGGCTGGCCGTGCGCGAGCGTTCAGGCACCAAGAATCCAATTCTAATTGCGTTTGACGATGAAATAGTGATCGAGGTGCGCCGCGGGGATAATTGCTGGAAGCTTAATGAGCGACCGCTCACGCGCTCTGAGACTGTCGAGCGGGATTTGTGCCGTGACGTCGGTTGGCGAATACCGGAGTTCCAGCCGTGGAAAATCCGCGCGTGGGTGAAGAATGGCCGTCGACCTGAATGGGCTATGAGTATTGAGTCATATGAGTAATTGGACCGCATCAAACTACCGACGAAACAAGGCAGCACGCCGAGATCAACTTCCTGCTCAGTGGATGACAAACCCTGAAACGGGAGTAAGTTTTTTCATCCGCCCTGTCAATCCTGCCGCGATGGCGCTGGCTGGGTATCTCCCTGGAATTCTCAAGAATACGGCTGTCGAGGCGTGGAAGAAACACGGTATTGAGCCAGAAAGCGACTCCGAATCTGTTATCGACAGTGCGGAGGAACAGGCTGTAGCTGAAGAAACTGCCCGCAACAACCGTGTTAACGCGCGACTTATTTACGAAGCCTGTCTTATCCCGACGTTGATTGCTATCGGTGAAGATCCGGAATCAGTCAAAGAACGCGCCTTGAAAAACTGCGAACTCGCCTTTGCGGAGGATCAAGAGTGGAAGAGTGCGGACGCAGATCAGAAGTTGCAACGAGCGGCTGACGTGGTATTGCCGATGGAAGACCTTGATGAGAGTGACACGAAGTTCATTCTTTCAAACTCCTACAGCTACGGGACCGCAGTGCCGCTAAAGGGAGGCCGGGTGATGAACATCACCGATCTCAAAAGCCTTCATAAGAAACCCGGCAGACGTGCTAGAACTGGCACTGGCGGCTAAATCCTTCGGCCTCACTCCCGCCGATCTTTACGGCATTGACATTCAACGTGCAGAGCCCGCCCTTATTACAGACTTCACCCTGGTCTGCTCACTGAGATTAATCTGGTGGGATGCTTGGATAGCAAAGAAACAAGCAGAGGCTATGGAAGAGGCGCGCAATGGAATGCCAGATCAGAATGTTCCGCCGTTAGTTATTCCTGAATATCAGAATTGATTCAGACGCGCCGACGAGGACCGGGACAGCTATGCCGCATGCGGACCACCCTCTGACATGTCTGACAGTAAAAGTAGCCCCTTCGGATTGTTGGGGCCGGGGGCGGCGCAGGGGGCCGTGGTTCTGGCATCTTGTCGCGCTGCCGGGTAGTACTGACATGGAACGCCTTCTCGCGCAGCGTTATAACGATTGGCTCACCCTTTTCGTTCTGCACTTCCAGATCAAACATGTCAGTGAGGTAATCGATCTTGGTAAGCATGGGTTCACCCTCTGATTCGAAGTCTTGCAGCGTGAATGTTTGATATTCCATGCCCTGAATTATCTCGCTATCCAACCGATAGCTGAAACGTGCGCCGTCGATAGCTGGAAGAAATAGCGGGTAGCGGTATAAGCGGCTCACTTTGCATAAGCGTGCAGTTCGTGGATGCTTCCTGTACCGCTACGCTAATGAACCCTCCGGTTGATCGCAGTCTTAGCTGGACGTGGGCGGCTTTATGCTCTGCGCATTGCTCGTAACCGTGAGGACCCCAGCCATCAGCCTCGCGTGTGATCGTGACGACGCAGCCGCAATCAAGAGTTTCAGTGACGAGTGCCATAATGCTGAATTATCTCACTCAAAACTTAAATCTCACAGCTTCTTTCTTGGTGGGACAATCGGATCGTTGACCGGGAAACGTGACACTCCTGATCGGCGTAGTATGTCGTGCTCATTGCGCTTCTCCATCCATCGTTTACACGCGGCGTAATTCGCGGCAATCAGGCGGAGCGCGTGGTCTGTGAACAAAAGCGCCTTCTCACGGCGTCCGATGATACTGAACATAACGGCAATGCCGCAGTTACGGGAGATTGCCTTAACGATCTCTTCGTCGCCCATGCGGTCCATTCTAAGCCTGAAAACTTAAATCTCAAACCTGATTTATAGTGCTTTCTGGACATTCGATAGTTTCTCTTTGCTCCTTGATTGCTGGTTTAGAAAACAACGAAGTCGGCCTTCGGTTCTAGGCCAGCATCTTTCTTTGGCGTTGATTCAGCGCCGCTCAATTTCAATAACTAAATCTGTCTTCTGTGCGGCGCTAAGCAGAAGCGAATTCCGTCTGGTTCTTTGTGAGGTGGATTTGCACAAAACCACGCTTGGGCTTACTGACTTTCAAGACGCGTCTTCCATAACGGCGATGCGGGGTGATGCGGCTTGTGCTGAATAGTTTGTCCGCAATGAATAACCGGACTGTTTCTGACGCGATGTTGGTTATTGGCAGACCATCAATCCAGGCCGTCTCAACTTCGCGATTCATTTCCAAGCGCCATGATTCACGGATGATTTGCTTCTTTCGTCCAATGAATAACACGAGGGGTTTATCTGACTGAAATGCAGTTTGCATGCGTCTATTTTCAGCTAATTCAGAGGCTCAGTCAACGCTTTAATGTCAACTCGTGAACTCACATTCAAGCTAAATCTTGATCCTGCTGTAGCCACGGCAGAGATGCGGAAGTTTACGGCCGGTGTTGAAGCGTCACTCCGTCAAGTAGGGGTTGCTGAAAAGCAGCAGGCCCAGGCCGCGCGAGCGGTCCATCAGCAAACAGAGGCCGCAAAGCTTCGAGCTTTCCAACAGTCAATCAATCAAATCAGCCGCGAAGAACAAAGGCGCGTCTCGGATGCCGTTAGGGCTGCAAATCAACGACTGAGGGAAGAGCAAAGAACAGCGCGTGAAGTGGCTCGCATCACGGCAGAGACGGCGCGTCAAGCAATCGCGCAGGAGCGAATCAGAGAGCGAGCCGCAAAGCAGTTAGCGGATGTTCAGATCAGAGAAGCGAAACGCGCAGCGAAAGAACTCGAACGCTCACTCGGAGGCGCACGAGGCGGCGGATCTATAGGTGGTGGAGACATTACCGGCGCGATTTCCAGCATAGCAAGCCGATTGCCTGGAGTGGGGCCACAGATTAGCGGGCTAACGTCTGAATTCGCTGGATTAGCCTCGGGCGCGGCAGCGACCGGCGGAGCGCTCACCGCAGCAACTGCAGGGTTGGCGCTGTTCGTCGCCGGCGCTGGAGCTGGAATAACTACTGTCGCACTGCTCGGCAAGGCGATCTTTGACACGGCCAAAGAAGCGGCAGAGTTTCAAGGGAAGTTCTTCGATCTAAGTCAGCAAGTGGGTGTAGCCGTTGAAACGCTCTCTACGCTTGATGTTATCGCATCAACGACCGGCGGGAATATTGAAACCGTGACGGCATCAATGGGAATTTTTCAAAAGGCTTTGGAGAATGCCCATGATCCGACTACAGAAGAAGCGAAGCTTCTCAAGCAGTTAGGTGTCACTTCGCTTGATACCGAGGTAGCGCTGCGCCAAACCCTCGCAGGTTTATTCAAAATGGGTGAGGGCGCAAAGCAGACTGATTCCGTGCTCCAGCTCTTTGGGCGCTCGGGCCGCTTTGTAAATGCCATTCTAAAAGAATCGCAGGGCGACCTTGATTCAGCGACTAAGAAGTTTGCCGAAATGGGCCTCGTGGTTTCATCCGAGGCGGCGGCGGGCGCAGATCAGTTTAACGACAGCCTTGAGATCCTTAATCGTCAGATTGCCGCCGTGACTCGTGGGTTGGTTGCAGACACGATTCCGGTATTCACAGTTTTCTTCCAACAGATCAATCAAAGCCTCACAGGTAATAAGGACGACTGGAGTTCGTGGTCCGATGTTATCAAGGTGGAAGTAGCTGCAGCGCTGGGAGCCGTACAGGGCTTTGCGCAATTCGTCGCCTCACAAGGCAACATCCCGCTAGGAATAGCCATAGAC
>DASVGE010000316.1:0-12461 GCA_036379695.1 Pyrinomonadaceae bacterium
CCAACATTGCTGCGATTTTTGAACAGCAGGTTGCGCGCACTCCTCAAGCCGTCGCACTTGTCGCCGGAGATTCGTTCCTGACTTATTCGTTTCTCAACAGTCGAGCCAACCAACTCGCTCATTACCTCTGCTCGCTCGGCGTTGGCCCTGATACGTGTGTGGGTCTGGCTGTGTCCCGCGCGCCGCAACTGCTCGTCGCTCTGCTCGGAATCGTCAAAGCGGGTGGCGCTTATGTCCCGCTCGATTCCTCGTATCCGCTCGAACGTCTCTCATTGATGATCGACGACGCGCAATTGCCTCTCATAGTTACTGAACAGGAATCGTTCGAGCTACTGCCTTCATACTGGGGACAGGTCATCTGTGTGGATTCGGACAGCGACTTGTTTGCAGGCTACAGCACGGACAATCCGGTGACGGAGCTCTCGAGCCAGAACCTTGCGTATGTCACTTACACGTCCGGTTCAACTGGCCGGCCCAAAGGCGTCAAGGTGTGCCATCGAGCAGTGTTGCGATTGGTGCTTGGTGTCTCGTATGTGCAGTTGGATGAAGCTAATTCCGTATTGCACCACTCGCCGCTTCCCTTTGATGCTTCCACCTTTGAAATTTGGGGAGTGCTGCTAAACGGAGGCAGGGTTGTGCTGCTGTCCTGGAAGGGAAACGTGCCGACACCCGAACAGTTGGGCCAAACCATCCGCGAGCAGAATGTGCGGACGTCGTGGTTCACTGCTTCCTTATTCAACGCCGTAGTGGAGTGGGAGCCC
Organism: Pyrinomonadaceae bacterium; assembly: GCA_036379695.1. GTDB lineage: Bacteria > Acidobacteriota > Blastocatellia > Pyrinomonadales > Pyrinomonadaceae > PSRF01. The sequence goes on from DASVGE010000316.1 coordinate 762, forward strand.
AAAGCGCTCGAGCCAATCGAACAATTGCTGGTCGGAGGCGAGGCTCTGTCTGAGTGGCATGTCCGGCAAGCCCTCGAGCGATTGCCTGCGACACAACTGATCAATGGCTATGGTCCAACCGAAGCAACTACGTTTACCTGTGCCTGGAGAGTACCGGCCGGATATGGCGAGTCTGCCGAACGAATAAAGATCGGGCGCGCAATCGAGAATACTCGAACATTTGTGGCGAATGAGTCATTCGACTTAGTGCCGCCGGGAGTAGTGGGAGAGTTATGGATCGGTGGAGAGGGATTGGCGCGAGGCTACCTGGGCCACCCGGAGCTGACGGCAGAGCGATTCATGCCGGATCCCTGGAGCGGTGTGGCAGGAGAGCGAGTGTACCGGAGCGGCGACTTAGCTCGATATACGACACAGGGCGAACTGGAGTATCTGGGGCGCGCGGACAGCCAGGTGAAGGTCAGGGGCTTTCGCATTGAGTTGGGTGAGATTGAAGCAGTCTTGCTCGAACAGGGAGAAGTGGCAGCCGCGGTGGCTTTGGTAAGAGAGGATGATGGCGCCGAAAAGCAGTTAGTGGCCTATGTCGTGCTGAAGAACGATGCGGCGGCAGTCAGTAATAAGGACCTGACGAGTTATCTACGAGAGCGACTGCCGGAGTACATGGTTCCCGCCGTCATCGTGCAACTTGAGGCCTTGCCGCTGAACGCCAACGGTAAAGTAGATCGTCAAGCTTTGCCTCGACCCGAGTTCGATCAGTTGTCGGGCGAAAAGTCATACGTGGCGCCGCGCACGAAGACGGAACAAACGCTGGCCGAGACGTGGGCCGAATCGCTGAACCTGGAACGGGTGGGCATACGCGACAGTTTCTTCGATCTCGGAGGAGATTCAATTCGCAGTATTCAGGTAGCCGCGAAATCGCGAGAGCGTGGCGTTGTATTTTCGATTCAGGATCTATTTGCTCACCCGACAATTGAAGAACTGGCGCGCGTCATCGCGCAAACGGATGAACGAGAGTTTGAGCCGATTGCGCCCTTCGCTTTGATTAGTAGCGCCGACCGCGAGCGATTGCCCGAAGGCGTTGAGGACTGCTACCCGTTGACGAAGCTCCAGGCCGGAATGGTTTTCCACACCGAGCTGAGTCCGCAAACGGCGATATACCACGACATCTTCAGCCTGCATCTACGCGCCTCGTTCGACGCGCAACGTTTGCGGGATGCGCTCAACAAACTGGTCCAGCGACATCCGTTGTTAAGAACGTCGTTCGCCATGGTTGGTTTTAGCGAGCCCCTGCAACTCGTACATAAATCCATTGAATTGAGATGGCACGTTCATGACCTGACGGGGATGGGATTGGACGAGCAGCAGAGAATTCTGGAGGAAGCCTTTGAGGCCGAAAAGTCCTCCCCGTTTGATTGGGAACAGGTTCCGCTATGGCGTGTCGAAATCTATGCCCGCAGCAGCGAGACGTTCCAACTGATCTTCAGTCTTCACCACGCCATCATGGATGGCTGGAGTGTGGCGACGTTTTTCACGGAGTGGTTTCAGCATTACTGGTACGTGCTGGGTAAGACACGGAAAGACATTGGACCACCACCACAGGCGGCTTTTCGCGACTTCGTCGTGCTTGAACAACAGGCGCGCACGAGTGCTGAAACTCGTGCCTTTTGGGAGCAACAGTTAAACGGCTACCAATCTTTCAAGCTACCGCGCAGAGCCGGGCTCGAAAATGCAGTGGCGCCGGAGCAAATCACTTTGCTTGGGCCAGAACTGGCTGCGGGAACGAATCGACTGGCGAGCCAATTGGGTGTGCCCGTCAAAAACCTGCTGTTGGCCGTTCATCTACGAATGCTGAGTTGGCTTAGTGGCCAGACAGATATCGCCACTGGTCTGGTCACGCACGGACGCCCGGAGCAAAGTGACGGCGATCGCGTGCTCGGACTGTTTTTGAATGTAATACCGTTTCGTCAGAACTTGAGTGGTAGTTCGTGGGCCAACCTGGTGAACCAGACGTTCCAACTGGAACAGGACGTTTTTCCTCATCGCCGTTATCCATTTGCCGAGATACAACAGATGTACGGCAGCCAGTCTCTGCTCGAGACGGCGTTTGGCTTCCTGCATTTTCATGTCTATCAGGCTTTCGAAAGTCTCGGCGAGCAGATTCAGGTTCTGGAAGGACGCACCGTCACCGAAACCAATTTTGCATTCATTGCCACTTTCAGCATTGACCCGCTCACCTCGCAGATGCGGCTTGTTTTGATGTACGACGCGCAGCAATTCACTCCGGCCTGGATTGAAGCCACCAGCGCGCACTACCTGCAGACACTTGCGGGCATGATCGCCAATCCGCACGAGCGCTACGACTTGCAGAGTCCTCTGTCTGAAGCTGAGCGTTTGCAAATGCTGATTGAGTGGAATGATACCGGTTCCAGGTTGCCGGACTGTCTCAGTCTGGATCTTCTCTGTGCCCGGACATTGGAAAGAGCGCCGGATGCGATCGCGCTACAGTCGGATGAACTGCAAATCTCTTATCTGTGTCTTCATCAACGAGCCAACCAGCTTGCACATCTATTACTCTCGCTCGGCGTCTCCCCAGGTGTCGTCGTCGCTCTGGCGCTCCCGCGCTCTCCCCAACTTGTAATTTCGATTCTCGCCACCATCAAAGCGGGCGCGGTGTATTTGCCGCTTGACCCCACTTATCCGCCGCAGCGTCTGTCGTTCATGCTCGATGCTGCTGAGGCTACTCTGGTGATCACAGAAAGCGAGACGATAGCGCCACTGGCTTTCGAAGGCCGGACCGTTGTAGACCTCAACCGTGATCACCAGTTAATTGGGTCGCAGCCGACCATCGATCCGCTGCTGGCTGGAAAGGTCGCGGCGGTTCCGGAACAGGTTGCCTATATCAATTTCACCTCAGGTTCGACCGGCACACCGAAAGGCATCGAGATTCCCCATCGCGCCGTCGCCAACCTGCTTTGCAATACGAACTTCATACAACTCTCTGCTTCCGATCATGTTGCGCAAGCCTCGAATGCGAGTTTTGATGCCCTGACCTTCGAACTGTGGGGCGCATTGTTAAATGGTGCGCGTCTCAACCTCGTTAATACCAGTACCGTTCTTTCACCGGCCCAATACGCCCGGCAGATTGCCAGAGAGCAGATCAACGTAATTTTCATGACGACGGCGCTGTTGAATCAGATGGCGCGCGAGACTCCGTGGGCTTTCAAGGAGGTAAGCGTCCTTCTCTTCGGTGGACAGGCCGTTGAACCGAGCTGGGTAAGAACAGTGCTCGGGCAAGGCTATAGCGGGCGATTGCTGCACGTCTATGGACCAACCGAAGCAACCACCTTCAGCACCTATCATGAAGTGACGGAAGTCGGCGCTGAAGCGACCACGGTTCCCATCGGTAAAGTTTTGTCCAACGCGAAAGTTTATGTGTTGGACAGGGAACAGCAATTAGTTGCGGTCGGAGTCGAAGGCGAGCTCTACATCGGAGGGAAAGGGTTGGCCCATGGCTACGTTGGGCAAGCGCAACTGACGGCGGAGCGGTTTGTGCCACATCCGTTCGGTGGTGGCGGAGGAGAGAGGCTGTACCGAACCGGTGATCTGGTGAGATTCACGGACGGTGGCGCCATTGAGTACGCAGGCCGAGTAGACGAGCAGGTGAAGATCCGAGGTTTCCGAGTGGAGCCGGGAGAAGTGGCGGCGGTACTGCGGCAAGATCCTCGAGTGGCGGAAACCGTAGTGGTCGCAAAGGAAGACGCGATCGGCGAAAAGCAGCTAGTGGCTTATGTGATCGAAAGCGAAGGGAGCAGAGTCACCAGTTCGGAATTGAAGAGCTATCTGCAGGAGCGGCTGCCGGAGTACATGGTGCCGGCGGCGATAGTTAAGCTGGAGCGGATGCCTCTAACCGCTAACGGAAAAGTGGATCTCGCCGCCCTGCCCGCGGCCGGTGAAGGCAAAGGCTTCGAAATAGAGATAGGCCAGGCGCGAACAGCAGAGGAGGAATTGGTTGCGGGAATATTTGCGCGGCTGTTGCATCTGGACGCAGTCACACTCGACGACAGTTTCTTCGACATGGGAGGCCACTCGTTACTGGCGACGCAGGTAGTTAACCGGATACGCGACATCTTCCAGGTTGAAGTGCCGTTGCGCATGGTGTTTGAGCGACCCACGGTCAGGGAAATCGGACTCTATCTGAAGGAAGCGAGAAACGGAGGTGGTGGTGGTGAGTTGGCCGAAGGCATTCTGGCGGCAGACAGCTCTGAAGAGATTCCGCTTTCGTTTGCCCAACAGCGCTTATGGTTCCTGGATCGGTTCGAGCCCGAAAGCTCCTTTTATAATATTCCCGCCGCCTTAAGACTGAACGGTCCTTTGCAGATCGAAGCGCTGTTACAAAGTTTGAGCGAAATTCAGCGGCGCCATGAGATCTTACGCACCACCTTTCCACGCGAACACGATCAACCGGTGCAGGTTGTTTCAGCGCCACGTCCGCTGACGTTTGACTTCGTCGATTTGAGTCAATTGCCTTTGCCGGAAACTGACGCCGTCGTTGGCCGTTTGGCCGATGCGGAGGTGCAACGTCCTTTCGATTTAACCAGTGGACCTTTATTTCGCATCACTCTGCTCCGGCTGAATCGAGAAACGCATGTGCTGCTGCTCACGCAGCATCACATTGTTTCGGATGGTTGGTCCATCGGCCTGTTGGTAAAGGAACTGGTGACACTTTACGAAGCCTTCAGCTCCGGCTCACCGTCACCATTGCCGCCACTGAACATCCAGTATGGCGACTTTGCCCGCTGGCAAAGAGATCCGTTGCGCAAGGCAGAGTTGGACCGCCAGCTCGAGTACTGGAAGAATCAACTGGCGGATGCCCCCAAGGTGCTCCAGCTTCCCACCGATCGCCAGCGTCCTGCGATCGAAACGTTTCAAGGGGCCATCGAACCTTTCGCACTGTCGTCTGACTTGAGTTGTGAGTTACAGCGGTTTAGCGACCGAGAGGGCGTCACCATTTTCATGACGCTGTTGGCTGCGCTGCAAACGCTGCTCTATCGCTATTCAAAGCAGGATGACATTCTGATCGGAGCCCCGATTGCAAATCGTCACCGGGCTGAAACCGAGCCCTTGATTGGTTTCTTTATCAACACGCTGGTGTTGCGTGGAAGGTTCTATGGCGGAGACCTGAGTTTTAGAGAACTGTTGTCTCAGATCCGCCGCACCTGCCTGGAGGCCTATGCCAACCAGGATGTGCCGTTCGAAAAACTGGTCGGGGAACTGCTGCTCGAAAGAGAACTGAGCCACAATCCGTTGGTCCAGGTTGTGCTGGCCTTCCAAAATATGCCCATGCCGGCGTTGGCATTCTCAGGCGTCACGCTCAGGCCGTTGCCGGTGACCAATCGAACTTCACTTTTTGATCTGACGCTCAGCGTTAGCACAACGCCGGAGGGATTGGCTGGGTATCTTCAATATAGTACCTCGCTGTTTGAGGCGGTCTCGATCAAACGACTGAAGTCACACTTCGAGATCTTATTAAAGAGCATCCTGAGCAGTGAGGCTGACCGAGTTTCGGCTCTCTCGATCCTGACCGAAGCCGAACAGCATCAACTCCTGGCCGAGTGGAACAAGGTCGCGGACGATGTGGCGCTTCCAGGTGTCTACGAACTTTTTGAGAGACAGGCGCGAGAGCGTCCCGATGCGATCGCCGTAGTCGATGAGCAAAGAGCGTTGAGTTATGAAGTGCTGCGCCAACGGGCTGAGCAGGTCGCGTTTGCTTTGCAACAAGCTGGTGTCGAACCTGAGAGCATTGTGGGATTGCATGTCGAGCGTTCCGTCAATCTCGTGATCGGAGTGCTGGCAATCCTCAAAGCGGGTGCGGCGTATCTGCCTCTCGAGCCGTCGTTTCCTGCCGAACGAGTCGCTTTCATGTTGCAGGACGCAGGCGTTTCCGTGGTCCTGACTGAAAGCAATCTCGCGCATCCGTGGCCTGACAACGTCTGCACAATAGCCTTAGACATTGAACGCGCACCGGCACAGTGCACCGCTACTCCGAGCAACGGCAGCGACAATCTCGCTTATGTGATCTATACGTCAGGCTCAACAGGCCGCGCCAAAGGCGTGATGGTGACAAATCACAACGTGGCCCGGCTCATGAGTGTCACCGAAGATCGTTTCCAGTTTTGCGAAAACGATGTCTGGACTCTCTTCCACTCGTTTGCCTTCGATTTCTCTGTTTGGGAGATGTGGGGCGCGCTGTTGTATGGCGGCAAACTCGTCGTAGTGCCTTACTGGATCAGTCGTTCGCCCGAGCTTTTCTATAGCTTGTTGGTCGAGGAAGGCGTGACGGTGCTGAATCAGACGCCATCGGCATTTCGCCAATTGATCCAGGCAGAAGAAAGTCTGAGTAACGGACCGGGAACGCTGTCGTTGCGACACGTCGTATTCGGCGGCGAAGCACTGGATCGATCCATGTTGGCGCCCTGGTTTGAACGCCACGGAGATGTGCGCCCGCAATTAGTCAACATGTATGGCATCACGGAAACAACGGTCCACGTTACTTACCGCGCCTTGCAACTGGACGACGACTCGAGCGAGGTCGCCAGTTTGATCGGAAGTCCGATCGACGACTTGCAGCTTCACATTCTCAGCGACGAGTTTCATCACGTGCCTATCGGCGTTCCGGGACAGCTCTGTGTGGGAGGTGCTGGTGTGGCCCGCGGCTATCTTCAGCGGCCGGAGCTGACGGCGGAAAGGTTTATCCCCGATCCATGGTCCAACAGCCCCGGCGCGCGACTGTATCTGTCAGGCGATCTCGGGCGTTACCGTCATAGTGGTGACATTGAGTACCTGGGACGCATGGACCACCAGGTCAAGATACGCGGCTTTCGCATTGAGTTGGGAGAGATTGAGTCGGTCCTCAGTCAGCATTCCGGGGTAAAGGAAGTGGTCGTGCTGGCGCGCGCAGAAGGTACCGGCCAGCCGCAACTCGTCGCCTACGTTTGTATGGAACCCTCCGTTGACGTCACTTTCAGCGAGTTGCGCCAACACGCGCTGGAACGCTTGCCGGAATACATGGTCCCCGCAACCTACGTTCGCCTTGAGTCGATCCCGTTGACTGCCAATGGGAAGGTTGACCGGCGCGCCTTACCCGAAGTGGGGCCGCAACGTCCCACACTGGCGGATGAGTTTGAAGCGCCGTTGACGCTGGCGGAGCAACAACTCGCAGACATCTGGTCCAGGGCTTTGGGTTTGGATCGCGTTGGCAGAAACGACAATTTTTTCGAACTGGGTGGCGACTCCATTTTGAGTATTCAGGTTTCCGCAAGGGCGAGTCGCCTGGGTTTGAAACTCACGCCCAAGCAGCTTTTTCAATACCCAACGATAAGCCAACTCGCGGCGATGTGTGGGCCGAGTCCGGAGGTGTTGGAAGATCACAGTGAAGCTGGTGGACCAGTACCTTTGACTCCCATACAGCAGTGGTTCTTTGAAGGGGACGTGCTGAATCTTCATCACTGGAATCAATCCCTGATGCTGGAATTCGCGCCTTCAGTCGATACTCGAATTCTGCTGCGCGCGGTCAAGGCAGTGATGGCTTACCACGACTCGTTAAGCTTCACGTTCCAGCGTAAGTCAGATGGCTGGGAGCAAACTCAAACCTCGGCCGCTCAGGAAAGCGACCAGGTTCATATCGATTTAGCGTCGATTCCGGATGCGAGACTGGCAAGTGTCATCGAGACAGTTGCCGATAGTTTGCAGGCGAGTCTGGATCTGTCGGCTGGACCTTTATGGCGAGCTGCCGTACTCAACTGCGGACCGCTTCGGCAGGGACGCTTGTTGATGATAGTTCATCACCTGGTGGTGGATGGTGTCTCATGGCGAATTTTGCTTGAAGACTTCCAGACTGCTTTTCAACAACTGAGCGCCGGCGAGCATGTGACGCTGCCGCCCAAGTCAGCGTCATACCGGCGCTGGTCTCAGCTTCTCGTCGATTATGCGATCTCTGACGAGCTGCGGCAGGACGCGGCCTACTGGATCAAACAGGGTGGCTCTGAGGTTGGTCGATTACCGCTCGATCACTCAATGACTGGCAGCAACACAGTTGCATCCATCGCCGCCGTGTCTCATACGCTCGGGCATGAGGAAACGCGCGTCCTGCTGTCGGAGATTCCGGCGTTGGCCCATGCTCAGATCAATGAGATTTTGCTGGCGGCGCTGGCGAGAGTATTGACGCGTTGGGCAGGCGCGCCGGTACTCATAGATCTGGAGGGACATGGTCGCGAAGAGCTTAATGGCGGAATCGATCTCTCACGCACAGTCGGCTGGTTCACTTCGCTCTTTCCCGTGCGCCTGGACGTCGACTTAACGGAGTCGCCCGCACTCGCGTTGAAGACGATCAAAGAGCAGCTCCGAACGGTTCCCCGTCGTGGTCTCAGTTATGGCATTCTGCGGTACTTGTCTCAGGACCAGCACATCGTGCAAACGTTACGAGCGCAACCGCCCGCACAACTCAGCTTCAACTATCTGGGACAGTTCGATCAGATACTCGACGAATCAACTGCCCTGCGCTGGTCCAGGGAGAGTGCTGGTAAGAGTCAAAGTCCGAGTGGATTGCGTCGTTACGAACATGAGGTGGCCAGCTCAGTGCTCGGCGGTCAGCTCAGCGTGACGTGGCTCTACAGTCGCAACCTTCACCGGACCGAGACGATCGAACAACTGGTTGATCATTTTCTCCGCGAACTACGAACGCTCATCGAACACCTGAAACAACCCGGGCTGACGACTCTTTCTGTTTCTGACTTCCCGCACGCAAACGTAAATCAAGCTGACTTGCACCGGCTCATGGCCAAATTGGGCAAGCAACGATCCTGATCCACAGATTACACAGATTGATTTAGTAAATTGTTATGAACCTCGAAAACATCGAGGACATCTATAACCTCTCACCGCTTCAGGAGGGGGTCCTCTTTCAATCCTTATTTGAGGAGCATCCATGGGTCTATTTCCAACAGTTGGATTTGACCTTGCAGGGGCGCCTCGATGTCGACTGCTTTGCCGAAGCGTGGCAGCGTGTGATGGATCGCACTACGGCGCTGCGCACGAGTTTCGAATGGCAGAACCTCGAAACACCGCTGCAGATCGTACATCGCAAGCTTGAAGTTCCTTTTCGATACGAGGACTGGCGGCGCCTTGCTGCTCCGGCTCAGCAGAGACAAATCAGTGAGTATGTCGAGGCTGACCGGAAGCGGGGATTTGCTCTCACCGATCCGCCGTTGATTCGTTTACTGGTGGTTCGCATGACGGACAGCGCGTATCGCTGCCTGATTAGTTATCACCACATTCTGCTGGATGGCTGGAGCCTCGCGATAGTTCTGGGTGAAGTTTTTTCCGGGTATGAATTGTTGGTCAGGGGGCGTGACCTGGAGTTTCAACCGAGACGTCCCTACCGTGATTACATTGCCTGGCTTCAGAGTCAGGACAAGACACGGGCGCAGCATTTCTGGACGCAGGATTTGCAAGGCTTCATTTTCCCTACGACGTTACCACTGGAACGCAGCGCCGCCGCTCAGAAAGAGACCGGTAAGCCATTCACCAGCGAGCAAGTCACGCTTTCGCCGGAAGTCACGAGTGAATTACAGAAGTTGGGCCGCCGCTATCAGATTACGTTGAACACAATCGTTCAAGGTGCATGGGCCTTGTTGCTGAGTCTTCATAGCGGAGAGCCTGATGTGGTTTACGGATCCACTGTTTCAGGACGCTCGTCGGAGCTGCCCGGTATCGAATCGATGGTAGGTCTCCTGATTAACACCCTGCCGGTGCGAGCGACCATCGTTGCGCAACAGTCACTGGCCTCATGGCTGGCGGATTTTCAACTTCGGTTGGCGGAGTTGACGCAGTTTGAATACAGCGCGCTCGTGGAAATCCAGAAGTGCAGCGACGTTCCTGCCGGATTGCCTTTGTTTGAGAGCCTCGTTGTTTTTGAGAACTATCCCTTGCCGGAAGCTCCTTTCCAGCACGAAGAAGCTTTGCGGATCAGTAAATTCAACTTTTTTGAGCAGGGAAATTATCCGCTGACGATCAGTGTCGGGAATGCTGCTTCGCTGGTATTAAGGGTGACCTATGATCGTGGTCGATTTAATTCCACGACGATCAAACAGCTCTTGCGACGGTTTGAGTCTGTATTCACAACGCTGTTGGCCCACGCGGATGTTTCGCTGAAAGACATAAATGTCCTCTCCGAATCAGAACGCCAGCAGATGCTGGTTGAATGGAACGACACCAGGGCTCGAGCGCAGAGTTCGTATGTGATTCCCGACTTATTCGAGGAGCAGGTAAGAGAGCGAGGCGATGCAATCGCTCTGGTCTCCGGTGATCTGTGTCTCACTTACGACTTTGTTAATCAACAGGCCAACTTGCTGGCCCATCTTCTGCTCTCGCTGCAGCTTCAACCTGATCGGCCGTTGGGTGTTTTCTTTGAGCGTTCGCCGCTGCAGGTAATTTGCCTGCTCGCCATCCTTAAAGCCGGTGCTCCCTATCTCGCGTTAGACCATTCACTGCCGGCTCGCCGTCTTGCACTGCTGATTAAGTTGTCGGATCTCAGGTTGATCATCGCGGAGGAGACGTTGGCCCATCTGGTCCCGCCCGGACGAACCCAGGTGCTTTGCCCGCGGCTTGCTCTGCCCGCCCTCGGTGTTGTGGCGAATCCCGTGCGGGAGTTGCATCCCGACCAACTGGCGTACGTGAGCTACACGTCGGGATCGACGGGCACGCCGAAAGCAGTGGCGGTGCGACAACGGGCAGTGGTGCGGCTGGTGCTGCAGAGTGAGTATGTGAGTTTGGGAGCGGAGCAACGGCTGCTGCATGCGGCGCCGCTGTCGTTTGATGCCTCGACCTTTGAGTTGTGGGGCGGGTTGTTGCACGGCGGGACAGTGGTTTTGTTGGGCGAGCGGGTGCCGCAGGCGGCGGTGTTGGGAGCGCTGATCAGAGAGCAGCAGGTACGGACGATGTGGCTGACGGCGTCGTTGTTCAATGCGGTGGTGGACGAGGACGTGCAACAACTGGAGGGGTTGGAGCAGTTAGTGATCGGAGGCGAAGCGTTGTCGGCGGCGCATGTGGAGCGGGTGCTGGCGGCGTTCCCGCGACTGCGCCTGGTGAATGGCTATGGGCCAACGGAAGCGACCACCTTCGCGTGCACCTACGAGCTCAGCGGGAAAGGAGAGAGCCGAGCGGGGATCGCGATCGGGCGACCGATAGCGGAGACGGAGGCTTACGTGCTGGGTGCGGGACAGCAGTTGGTGCCGGTGGGAGTGATCGGCGAGCTGTACCTGGGTGGCGAAGGATTAGCGCGGGGCTATAGCAACAGCAGTGAATTGACGGCGGAGAAGTTTGTGCCGCATGGCTACAGCGAGCAGGGCGGGGCGCGGTTGTATCGCACGGGTGATCTGGTGCGGTACCGGGCGGATGGAGCACTGGAGTATGTGGGACGAGTGGACCATCAGGTGAAGGTGCGAGGCTTCCGCATCGAGTTGGGAGAAATCGAAGCGGCGCTGCGTGGCTATCCGGAAGTGGCGGAGGCGGTGGTGGTGGTGCAGGGTGGCAGCGCGACGGAGCCGGGGAAACGACTGCTGGCCTATGTGGTGACAGAGCGCGAGCCGAACGTGAGCCAGTATCAGCAGTATCTGCGGGAGCGGTTGCCGGAGTACATGATCCCGG
>DASVGE010000317.1:0-8664 GCA_036379695.1 Pyrinomonadaceae bacterium
TTGATAACAAAGGAAAGCGCTATGAATAAACGTTACATTCCAGGCGGTATCTTTCTTTTACTGTTGGTTAGTTCTCTTTGTGTCGGTCAGACTGCGGACATGACGTCGAATAGAATTGAACTTCACCTACAGAAAGTCAGAGTTAGTGCCGTTCTAGCAGCGCTGGCCGTTCAATCTGAAGTGGCAATTGGATTCGAACGTTCCGATCTGGATGGACCCGAAACCACGCTCAGCGTTGACGAGACTCAAAGCACAGTAAAAGAGTTGCTGGATCATATTGTGAAGGAGGTACCTCTCTATAAGTGGCAGCTACGCGATGGGGTCATCAATATTATGCCCGTACGGGGACGGAGCCGACTGTTAGAAGACTTTCTTCGTACCCAGGTGCGAGAGTTCAAAGCTAAAGGCGATATGAGTAAGTTCAACTTGAGGAACCATATACTGGACCTGGCAGAGGTTGAGTTATTTTTGAAGGTAAACAACCTTCGGACAGAGCGGCTACGCGACTATATATATCGCAGGAGCATCTATGCAAACGATGCTGATTTAAGTATTTCTGGAACTGACGTTTTAGGAATCTTAAATAACATAATCGCGAAGAGTGAGTACAATCTCTGGACACTTTCGCATGATGGTAAGGGTACCCTTCACCTGGGCCTCTAAATTCGTTGACATCGTTCCGCGGCTGGCGTATTGTTACGCGCCTGGAATAAGAGTGATGAGAGCCACATCGAACCAAATCGTTACTTCCGCTCGTAGCAATGCTCAGATGTGTGCTTGTTTCTGTTGTTGTACGCCGACGAATGAGCGGACGGATGTGTATGTGACATAGATTTAACGAAATCATAAGCATTCACCAGGGCCGCTCCTTTCGAGCGGCCTTTTTTGTGCTTTAAAACGGCAACAGGCGAGGAAAAAACGATGTCAAAAACGCTGGCTATCTACTACGAGCATCCCGATTGGTTTCGACCACTCTTTGCGGAACTCGACCGCCGCGCATTTCCCTACGCGATGCTCGATGCCACGCAGCACGTTTACGATCCGGGCGATAGCGAACGCCCCTACGCAGTGGTGTTCAACCGCATGAGCCCTTCAGCGTACCTGCGTGGCCACGGGCACGGCATCTTCTACACACTCCAATATCTCGATTACCTCGAGAACCTCGGCACACGAATCATCAACGGTCAAAAAGCTTTCGCGATCGAGATCTCAAAGGCGCGCCAACTATCGTTACTCGACTCGCTCAACCTCCCGTATCCGAAAGCGCGCGTGATCAACAATCCGGCGCTCGCTGTCGCCGCGTCCGAAGGTCTTCGCTTTCCGATCGTCGTGAAAGCAAACATCGGCGGCAGCGGCGCCGGCATTGTGCGTTTCGATTCGAGAGACGAACTGCGCGCCGCGGTCGAAGAGGGCAAAGTTAATTTAGGAATCGATCAAACAGCCCTCGTCCAGGAGTTTATTCCGCCACGTGGCGGACACATCACGAGAGTCGAAACACTCGGCGGCAAGTATCTCTACGGGATCAGAGTTTTCACTACCGGTGAGACATTCAATCTCTGTCCGGCCGACATCTGCCAAACCACCGACGGCGTTGAACTCGCGCGCGTGGCGTGTCCAGTGGATGCGCCACGATCCGGTTTGCGTGTGGAAGCGTTCGAACCGCCTCGCGACGTGATCAGAGCGGTGGAGCGAATCGTGCACGCAGCGCAGATCGACGTCGGCGGCGTTGAGTACATCGTCGACGACCGCGACGGTTCGTTACTCTATTACGACATCAATGCGCTTTCAAACTTTGTCGCCGATGCGCCGCGCGTGGTCGGGTTCGATCCGCACGCGAGACTGGTCGATTTTCTGGAAAAGGAGGTGACGCGATGCGCTACGGTTACTGGCTCCCGGTTTTCGGCGGTTGGTTGAGAAATGTTGAAGACGAAGGGATGGAAGCGAGCTGGAACTACGTCAGTCGGCTGGCTCGTCGCAGCGAGCAGATTGGGTACGACGTGACGCTGATCGCGGAGCTGAACCTCAACGACATCAAGGGCGTCGAAGCTCCTCCCCTGGATGCGTGGTCCACCGCTGCTGCGCTCGCCGCAATCACGAACACGCTCGAGTTGATGGTGGCAGTGCGTCCAACTTTTCACCAGCCGTTATTCAAGCAAAGGAGCCGATTACAAGACAGGCAGCACATGCAATAGGAAGGACGAGTTATGAGTACAGCAATAATTAAACATTCGGCGCTCGAGTTGTTCGCCAACATTCCGCGCTTTCGACTGGTCAATCTCAATACTCCGGTCGAACCACTCAACCGGCTTAGGCGAACGATACCCGGCGCACCTCAAATGTGGATCAAGCGAGACGATTTCACGGGCTATCTTGGCGGCGGCAACAAGTTGCGTAAGCTCGAATACGTGATGGCCGATGCGCGATCAAGAGGAGCAACGACGATTGTTACCACCGGATCGATCACTTCTAATCTCGCGCGAAGCGTGGCGCTGATCTCAAGACGTTTGGGATTGAAGTGTGAACTGATATTGAGTGGCGCAAATCCTGAAGCAGCGCGCGCGAACTGGCGTGTCGCGGAACTGCTGGGAGTGAAGATTCATTCCGTCGCTGCGAGCAACGAGCGGTCGTCGTGTATGAAGGAAGTCGCACGCGCGCTGGAGGAGCGTGGCGAACGCGTCTACCAGATTCCGTTGGGAGCATCGGACGAGGTTGGATCGTTCGGAATGGTAGCTGCATTCGAGGAACTCGGCATTCAGCAACTCGAGCTGGGTCAGCAATTCGATGCAATCGTTTTCGCAACTTCTTCCGGCGGCACGCAAGCGGGACTCGAAGTGGGGAAGAGATTGTTCAACTACCGCAACCTGCGCGTGATGGGCGTCAGCGCCGACGACCCCGCGGCGTTGATTAAGGAGAACGTGGTGAAGGCAGTTGGACCAATGCTTTCGCTGCTCGGAAAATCTGACGTGCCTGGTGCGGATGAACTATTCGTCGACGACAACTTCATCGGCGAAGGTTATGCAATTCCGACCAAAGAATCCCTGGCAGCCGCACAGCTCTTCGCCGAAACAGAAGGAATCCTTTTAGATCCCGTATACGTCAGCAAAGCAGCCGCAGGCTTCCTCTCCTACTGCCGCGAAGGAAGATTTAAACCAACAGACAAAGTACTGTTCTGGCACACAGGCGGAGTGTTAACGCTCCTCTGAATGCGACTGAAGGGGCGGCCCTCCGTGGCCGCCTCAGCGTTAAATCGCAGACTTCGATGCGTTTGGTCCATTGCGTGTTACATCGGGAGAGTTTGTTCAACCCTTTCAGCGGGTCGCACTCTACTACCTCTAGCTTTTTGCTCTTCAGGCATACAGATTGTCATAACTGACAACCTCACGTCCGCGGGATGAGTGCAGATCTGATCTGCGTTTTTATCCGCGTTTATCTGTGGCTAATTTTCTTTTGTGGCGCGCTTCAGGCGGAGGATTTGGTGGACCTGGGTCATGGTGGCGAAGCCCTGGTCGTGGAAGCCGTAGATTCGGGAGGGGTGGAGGTTGTTACTCAAGAGCCAGTTGGCGAAGAATTTCATTACGGCGTCGCGGGATGGATCTTTGGCGGGGAATTGGCCCATGCCGTTGAAGTAGAAGAGGTCGCCCTGGAAAAGTATTTTCTGCTTCGGGAGATAAGCGATGATGTTCTCGTTGACGTGCGGGTTTTTTCCGACGTTAAGCAACTCGACGGTTTGTTCGCCATCCGTGATGACTCGTTTAGTCTCGAAGGTTTCGATCGCCAGCGGCCGTGGCTGTTGAGAGAAGCGATCCGGCTTCACCGTGAATTCAGCTTTCGCGAGTTTCTCGAAGTAGCTCTTGTTTCCGGGCGTCGTGAGAATAGTGGCGCCTTCGGCCATGAAGGTGCGTGCTCCACCTGCGTGATCGTTGTGGAAGTGCGTTACCGCGAGATAGCGTATCGGCTTGTTCGGGACTGTCTCTTTGATCTTCCTGATAAATGCTTCACTCAACTGATCGCTGCCCTGCTGCAAGTCAGCCGGAACACGTTCAAGTGTCGGCGACTGCGCGGGGGCTTCGATGGCCAGAACGAAATCCTTGAACTCAACAAACATCGGATTCAGTGATCCGTTGAGCAGGATGAAGACTCCATCAGCAACCTCTGTTACTTCACCAACGGGCCGGATGAGACTCGCCAACTGAGCGGGTATCTCGAACGCAGCGGCGGCGCGAGACGAATCGACTTCAATCTGCGTGTACGCGATCTCTCGAAAAGTTCTACCAGCCAGCAAGATCTTGTAACCCGCCGGCACCCAGCCGAGTTTTGCATCACGTCGATAAGCGTTGTAAACAAGCTCGACGACGGCATCGCCAAGACCGGCATAGTCCATCGTGTATTCGTATTTCGAAAGCAGGTGGGTGTCGGCGGCGATGAATAACTTCAACGGTGTGGTTGTGCCTGGCAGCGGAAAGGTAATCACGTGATGTGGCTTCCCGGCATACACCTGATCGCCGGCTCTTTGCAGTTGAGTCGAATTGCCGGCTGCCTCGATTAAGAGCAGATGAGGAATGATACGCGCCAGGCGTGCACGTTCTCTTGCCGCGGAAGGATCGCGCTGAACGTTGCTGATAAACTCATCGCGCAGATCGAGAACGGTGCGTTGTTCTCCTGCATACATCCAGCGTCGCCACCGGAAACTTCCATCGTGACGACCGGTGCGATGTTCGTAGAGCAGTCGGTTCTGCAAAGGCAGGACAGCGACGGTCTCTTCGTGAGACGCTCGTGTGGGAGTATCGGGATCGGGTCCCTGTAGATCCGCCGAGCGAAACTCGCTTCCCTTCCCTTTGAAGTAGATCGAGTCGATCTGTTTTAGACGATCGAGCCCGCCGAGTGCCTGCAGTGCCCTTTCGAGCACAACCTGCGCGGACTCGCTGTTCTGCTGTGTGGTTCGCGCGCCCGGCGCAAACGACGCAACACAGACCACGACGCAAATAACAGTTAACCTGAGATCAAACATCAGACTTTCCAGCCATCGCTTTGATACTCCATGTAAATCGCAGTAGTCTGCGCGACCTCACGTCCGAAGTAACGCTCGACAACTCGTAAGGCCAAATCGATCCCGGAGGTGAGCCCACCAGCGGTACAGATCTTCTGCCCTTCAACGAATCGAAGACCTCGTTTGATCTGAATGTCGGGAAACTGTTTGGCCAAAGGATCGAGATAATCGTGATGCGTGGTCGCAGGCTTTCCGTTGAGCATGCCTGCCTTGGCGAGTATGAATGCGCCCGTGCAGACTGACATGATCACATCCGCGGTCTCGCTCACTTTAGCAAGCCACTCGAACATCGACCGGCTGCGCCCTCCCTGCGCCGGGATCACCACGACTTTAGGTGATGGAGCATTCTCAAAGCTGTAATTCGGTACGATCTTCAATCCCGCGGAACCGACGACGACTTCTGTTGTGTCAGAGACAGTGAAGAGCTCGAAGGGCATTTGGTCGGCGTGATCCGAACCACGACCCGGTACGTGTACATCCTGAAATACTTCCCATGGCCCAGCGTAATCGATCATCGTCGCCCCTCGCGAGATGAGAAACGCTACCGGGATCTTGCCGGTTTTTGGAGGTGTCAGTTTGTTTTCACTCGACGCGGAAAGCGCGAGCGTGTTCGCCACGTCCGCATAGCCTGAACCGGCAATGGCAGCAAACGCCAGCGTTGTGTTTTGCAAAAAGTTTCTCCGCTTCATATTGCTCACTCCCACAAAGAATTTGCACGCAGTTTGGCAGGAGCGGGAACTGCCGTCTTGTATTCTTCAAACATCATTTGTCTGAATCATAGATGGGGGCGCCTGATATTTGTGTTCTTTGTGCTTTTTTGTGGCCACAGATAAACTATTCGACCTTATGAGTGCTACCTCTGACAGGTATCTGCAGCCGGGCCAATTCTACGGAAACGTAGTCAACAAACGTAGCTGTTGCGGCCTGGTCCTTTCCGAGCTCAAACACACGTCTCCGAAGAAGTTGGTTGAACATTCTCATCAGCTCGCAAATTTTTGTCTTTTAATTAAGGGTGGTTATCGAGAATACTTCGGCTCGCGCCTCATCGAGTACAAGCCGTTGACGCTCATATTTCACCCGCCAGAATTTACGCACCGGGATGAGATCGGAAACCAGGGCGGCCACTTCTTCAACGTCGAACTGGATGCGCATTGGATGAGACACCTGGGCGAGTACTCGTTCGTGCCTGACAAACCGGTTGACGGCCCGGATTTGACGTGGCTTGCGCTGAAACTTTACCGCGAGTTCAAAGTGCCACAGGCGTATTCCGATCTCGGCATTGAAGGACTGGCAATGCAGATGCTCGCCGCATTAACTCGGGCGCGCATGACGGACGAGAAACGACAACCAAAGTGGCTCACACAAGCGGTCGATCTCTTACACTCAGATTTCAACAACCACAACCTGACAATCAACTCCGTGGCTGCGGAAGTGGGTGTCCATCCGTTTCACCTCTCCAAGGTGTTCAAGCATTTCCATCAACAAACAATTGGCGACTACGTGAAAAATCTGAAGGTTAAGTTTGCGTGCGAGGAACTCTCCAAGCCTGACAACGACCTCGCTTCGGTGGCGCTGGCGGCAGGGTTTGCGGATCAGAGTCACTTCACTCGAGTCTTCAAACAGGTGACCGGCATGACGCCAGGAGCATTCCGTGTCGCAACTAATCAGGAGTCGAAATGAAAATTTTTTACCGTCTGTTAACCGGCTTGATTCTGCTTGTCATGGCCTCGCCGCTGGCTGTGTCGCAGCAAAAACCGGAATCTAAAACTGAGCCGGCGCACAAGCTGGTCCAGTTTCAAATGGCGTTGATGAAGCGTGGGCCCAAATGGACGGCCACTGAGAGTGAGGAAACAAAGCGTGTGCATCAGCAACACCTCGACTATGTGAAGTCGATGTTTGATTCCGGCAAGGCGGTCCTCGCCGGTCGAGTCACTGACGGCGGTGAATTAGATGCAGTGTTCATCTATCGTGCGAGCTCTGCCGAGGAAGCAAAAGCGTGGGCCGAAGCTGATCCAAAGGTGGTCGCCGGCTACCGCGTACCGGAGATGCACCCGTGGTGGTCGGAAGACATCTTTGGAAAGCCGGCCCAACCGATGAAGCTGACGCAAATGTTTCTCGCCTTCCTCACGCGCGGTGAAAAGTGGACTCCGGAAAGGACACCGGCAACGGAGGAGCTGCAAAAGGGCCACATGGCCAACATAAACAAACTCGCGGAAATGAAGAAACTAATCGCCGCCGGACCGTTCGGAGACAACGGACGCTTGCGCGGCATCTTTGTATTTCGTGTCGCGTCGTTGGAAGAGGCAAAGGCTTTGACCGCGACCGATCCGGCAGTTCAGGCAGGCAGGTTCGCGATCGAGATTTATCCATGGATGGTGCCCGAAGGAGTGTTGCCGTAGCCACAAAAAGGCACAAAAGGAACAAAGATTGAATTTGTCCTTTTGTGCTTCTTTGTTGGCAATTCTACAGGCGCTTATCGTACTCAGCTTCCAGCTTTTCGAGTCTTGACCAAAACGGCTTCGGTTCGCGGCCGTTCAGCACGTCGATAAGAATTCCCACGTGGACGTGCCATCCGCCGGCAACGCTGATCAACTCCTCACGGTTGCGCAGGCGCCGGTGTGTCAAAACCATAAGCACTTCCCCGCCCCGATCTGTTAGCTCGAACGTGACCTCAGATTCGTCGCCCTGCTCTTCACCCCACATAAAACTGAGCAGGTGCGGAGGCTCACAGCGGGTCACACGACCGGTGCTCGTCATGCCTTCACAATCCTTGTACTTCTCCGGTGGCGGTTCGGAGCCGGGTGCGAGTTTGGAGTTGTAAAAGTGAAACGTAAGATTGCCGCCGGGCTTCAATTCCATTGGACCAGCGGCAAACCATTTCGCGCGTTTGTCCGATTCAGTAAGGTAAGCCCAAACTCGTTCGATGGGGCCGGGCAGTGTTCTTTCGAGCCGGACCGTGCCGGCTTCCGGGCTAACTCCATATTCGTCCTCGGTCCGTTGACCTGATTGCGTATTCATCGAGATGATCCTTTCTTGGTTCTTTTACGGGATCGCGATGCAGCCTCGTCTTCTTCCCGTAACAAAGCTTCCAAAGCATCCAGTCGAGCGTTCCAGGCGGCACGCTGCGTTTCAATCCAGTTCGCTACTTCATCAAGTCGTTGCCGGTTGAACGACAGGAAATGTTCGCGTCCGGAGGTGCGACGTCTTATCAGGTCAGCGCGCTCGAGGATGCGAATGTGTTTGGAAACGGCATTGAGCGACATGTCGAACGGGTGCGCGAGTTCCGTGACTCTTGCCTCACCCTGCGACAAGCGCTGGAGAATCGCCCGGCGCGTCGGATCGGCCAGGGCCATCAAGGTTTGATCAAGACTGGTCTGCGCATTCACCATATTCAACCCTGCGGTTGAATATAGGCTTGGTGGGAAGTATTGTCAACTGCCTCGGAGATGCCACGGGCTTGTCCCGTGGAGCCTCACGATCGCCGCTAACCCAAGATCCAAAACCTAAATACCGGAGGCCACGGGCTTGTCCCGTGGAGCTTTCACGATCGCCGCTAACCCAAGGTCCAAAACCTAAATACCGGAGGCCACGGGCTTGTCCCGTGGAGCCTCACGATC
>DASVGE010000318.1:0-18043 GCA_036379695.1 Pyrinomonadaceae bacterium
TTGTGCCTTATGTGCCTTTTTGTGGCTAATGCTTTTTTTGTGCCTCTTTGTGGCTAATACTCGGCGAAGGCGTCGTCGTGATAGCAGTACAACCAACTCTCGCCACGTTCAGCAGAGGCGATCACTGGATGACCGCAGCCACAAAAAGGAATAAAAAGTACAGCCACAAAAAGGCACATAAAGCACAAAATAAATTCTCAGTTAAAAATCATTTTGTGCCTTATGTGCCTTGTGGCTAATGCTTTTTTGTGCCTCTTGTGGCTAATACTCGGCGAAGGCGTCGTCGGGATAACAGTACAACCAACTCTCGCCACGTTCAGCAGAGGCGATCACTGGATGACCGCAGCCACAAAAAGAAACAAAAGGTACAGCCACAAAAAGGCACATAAGGCACAAAATAAATTCTCAGTTACAAACCATTTTGTGCCTTATGTGCCTTTTTGTGGCTAATGCTTTTTTTGTGCTCTTTTGTGGCTAAAACTCGGCGAAGGCGTCGTCGGGATAACAGTACAACCAACTCTCGCCACGTTCAGCAGAGGCGATCACTGGATGACCGTTCGCACGTGCATGCTTCGACGCGTGCTTGTTTGGCGAGCTATCGCAACAGCGCGTGCCGCCGCACTGCTGACAGGTGCGCAGGTGAACCCAGCGATCACCCGTCTTCACACACTCTTCACAAACCCTCTGTTCTGGTTGCTTAATTTCAGTAATCTCGTTGATGTGAATGCAGACTTCTGTTGCCATCCGGCTAGTATACAGCCTGCCGCCGATCGCTTTCCTTTCCAGATGTAAGTTTTCGGGTCACGAACGTTGGATGGCCCCTGAACTTACATCAACTTTGTGACAAAACCGTGACCCCTTTCAGCAGCAGGCAATGGCTACATACTTGCAAGCACAACCCAACATCCGGGGAGGACGTTTCAAATGGCATCACTTTGGAAATTGGGCGGCCTCAGTTGGCGCGAACTTGGCAAACGAGTCTGGAGCGAGATTCAGGAAGACAACGTGTTTGGCCGCGCTGCCGAGTTGTCGTACTACTTTCTGCTGGCGCTCTTTCCGTTTCTGATTTTTCTTACGTCCGTAATCGGAATGATACTCGGCTCCGGCACCGGTACACGTCACGCGCTCTTTAACTATCTCGGTCGCATCATGCCACCGTCGGCGTTTCAACTGCTCGACGACACGATGCGGGAAGTCTCGACTTCGAGTAGTGGTGGAAAACTGTCGTTTGGAGTTGTGGCCGCGTTGTGGGCGGCTTCGAGTGGGTTGACCGCGATTACGGCATCGCTCAATACGGCGTACGATCTGGAGGAGAGTCGTCCCTGGTGGAAGCAACGGCTGACGGCGATCGTTTTGACGGTCGTACTATCCATCCTCATCATCCTCGCGCTGGTGTTGGTTGTAGCTGGTGGACATATTGCCGAGTGGCTCACGAGCACTTTCGGATTCGGTCCGGTTTTCCCGATTGCCTGGAAGATCATTCAGTGGCCGGTCGTGCTGGGCTGCATGATCTTAGCCTTCGCGTTGATCTACTACTTCGCACCTGACTTTCGCGAACAATCGTGGGCGTGGCTTACTCCAGGTGCTGCGATTGGCGTCGCGCTCTGGTTGCTGGTCTCGATCGGATTCCGCGTGTACCTGAGTTTCTTCGACTCCTACAGCGCCACGTATGGCTCTTTGGGTGCGGTGATCATACTGATGCTGTGGCTCTACTTCACCGGCGCCGCCGTCTTGATCGGCGGTGAAGTGAACTCCGAAATCGAACACGCCGCCGCGAAGCAAGGCGACCCTGAGGCGAAGGAGAAGGGCGAGAAAGCACCACAGGAGAAGGAAGGCGCCGCCCAGGCCGCATAATCAGAGCCACCAAAAGCACAAAAGGCGCTTCTAAATTGGCTGGCCTTTTGTGCTTTTTTGTGGCTCGGTTCCTTTGTGCCTTTTGCGGCTCAGAAACGTTTTCGCTTCCAGCGTCATTGATTAGTGAAGAGTGATCGCAAGGGCACCCCGATCCTCACTAGCCCCGAGATCCATGCAACGTACAGATCGGTCCCGCCATTCATACCCCGCAAGGCGCATCAACAGACTCCACCTTAACTGGATGCGCCACGTCTGCGCATAAAGCTACTCACTCGCGCTGGATCGATGGTATTGGACCAGAGGCCGTCGAGTTTGAAGGCAGAGCCGTCGGCAATGGAGTTATTTCGGGCCAACACCCTTGTCTCGCGAGCTCGCGATCTTTGTCTCAAAGTCACTACTGTCTCACTGGGTTGTTCTGCTTGCACAACTGCGTGACGCAACTCGTCTGTAGTTCGCGGACACGGTCGGGTGGGAGTTTCCAGGAGTTGCCATTGATTAGGGCAAAGATTAGTTCGCGCTCGATGCGGCCCTGTTGCTGTGCGTCGGCTTCGGCGACACGGTCGCGCCATTGTTCGCGCCAGCGCTTTAGACGCGCTTCGAGAATTTGCTCGTCGCCTGCGCTGCCGTGCCGGCCGAGCAGGTAAGCTGCATAACTTGCGAGTTCCAGATCGTCCGTCTCCAGAATTTTTTTCAACAACGCTCCGATGGACTCCGAGTAGTAAAGAGAAGTTATCCCCGAAAGGAACGAAGAATAGGCGCCTGGTTTCAACTCCGAAATCGCCTGCTCAATCAACGGAATCGCTTCGCGCTCATTGTGCTTCGCAAAATACGCGAGCAAACTGGCGCGAATTTCATTCGTGAGTTGCGGGCCCCTGTCTTGATAAAGTCGCATTAAATCCTGGTAGATATTGCTCGTCGCAAAACGCACCAGCAGCGCTGTTTTGAAACCCAGAAACATAGCAGCGTGAGGATTGGCTGGATCCGTCAGACGGCGAATCTGCTCCAGGAACACTGCATCAACTTCCGGTAAATACTCGTCCTTCAACTGGCCCAGGAGCTTTGGATCGACAAACGAACGTGGATCTCGAATCTCTGCGATGATAAATGAGCGCGCTTCATCCGGCGCCAGCTCCATCAGCCCCTTCAGCGCAGCCTCACGTACGTTCTTCGAATCTGAACGAGCAGCGAGCATCTTCTTGAAGGAGGGCACCAAAACCGGATCGCGCATTTGCTCCCAATACCTTTGCAGAAGCCACTCCTGAGTGTATGGATGCAACGAGTCGAATTGCTGGACCAGAATACGCCGCGCCTCACGCCGGCCTGGCGTGTCGACCCGAGGCTCCGGTTCCACGGATGTGAAAATCGTGACTGCGGTCGTAATCTGATTGTCGCCAGTTCGCTTTGCGAGGCTCGCTGCTAATTCAACGACATACGCTTCACGGATCTCCCGAGACTGCGGACTTTCCGCAGGTTCCAACATCGCTTTCTTTGCATCAACCTTCTCCCTTAAACCATGCATGAGCAGGGTCTTCAGCTTTGTCGCTGCATATAGCATTGATGCAGTCACGGGAATGGCCGGATCGCGCAGGTTGTTCTCAATCAGCTTGACGACTAACGCACGATTGCGAGCAATGAATAGTCCCTTGAAGATGTGCTCCTGGTAGTTACCGGATCGCTGTTCCAGGAGAAAGAAGCGTCGCACCTTTTCCCGCGTCGACGGATCGCCAGTCAGGTAAGACAACAGCTTCGTTACCTCTTCATCAGTGTTGATATCACGCTTCGCGTCGAGCAGATCTGACAGCCGTTTCACTTCCTTCGCCTCATCAGCGTCGCTCATCGACTGAACTTCGAACGAAATCGAGTTGGTAGATGAGAGGAATGGTTCACCGTCGTGCCGGCCTGATGCTGGCGAAACACGGCGCGTTTTCACGTAAATCGTGTAACGACCCGGACTGTCGAATCGCAGTTTGTCATTGAGAGTAAGCTCGACGCGCTTTGGAGTGCTGGTCAACTTTTCTGTCGACAACACATCGCGATAATAAGGATGGTTGTCATGGAGTTCATCGATCCAATTGGTGGCGCCTGTCTCAGGAGAAAGGATCACGGTATCTGAACCCATCTCGCTGCGGTCCGGTAGAAACTCAACGATATAGCCTTCGCGGTCCGCAGTGAATTCCATGACGACTTTAATGGGTTCACCAATTCGGTAGACAGTCTTGTTTTCAGCGAATGAGAGCTTGATGTGTACATCCGCTGGAGCCGAAGTCTGCGCCTTAACCGTCACTACGAGTGCGAGGAAGAGAAGAACTCTGCATATGGTCGTCATAGTGCAGACAAGATTACACCCATTACAACGATCGAGGAATGGCGACATTGCTGTCGGTTTGTGCTGTTGACAGTAAATACTGGCAAGAGTATAGTGCGGCCCATGGCGCATGCGGTGTTGAAAGAGAAGGGAAGGAAGTATGTGGGCTTGCCCGAGTTCGCGCGGGTGGGGGAACAGGTATTGGCAGAGATGGGGCTCGAACAGGCGCGCGGTACCGTGACGAGTGTTCCGGATGAGAGAACCATTCGCTATTACATGGCCGAGGGGTTGATTCAGACGCCCGAGGAGAAACAGGGAACGGCGTCGTTGTTTGGGTACCTTAATCTGCTGCAACTACTGACGGTGAAGAAGCTGCAGGCGGAGCATTTGCCGATTCGGAAGATACGGGAACTGGTTGCAGGGAAGAGTGAACAGGAACTCGAGACCTTGTTGGGTATCGGCAGCACGGTCGCAAAGAAGAGCCGAGACACTGAAGCTAAACGCTATCTCGAGTCGTTGTTGGCGCCGGCTCCGCTAGCGGCGGGGGCTAAACCGTTGAAACAAGAGATGGCGCCACCACCAGCGCAACCCGCTCAGTCGTACTCGTGGCAAAGAGTCGAGATCGAGCCAGGACTTGAATTGCACATTCGCTCAGATTACTCGCCGCCGACAAGCGGGCGAACGAGGAGTCTGCTTGAAAAAGCCCTCCACAGATTACGCAGATTACGCGGATAAGGAGATGAATCATGGAATACCCGAAAGTAGAATTTTTCACGACGCACGCGAAGCTGGAGGCTGGACGTGAGCAGACTGTGGATGTGCTGATTCGCATTACCCCACCGGCACTCAATCCCGATCCGAGTAGTCGTCCAAACTGGAAAGGTCGTCCGGATCTGAATCTGAGCCTGGTGCTCGATCGTTCCGGCTCGATGGAAGGCGAGAAGATGATCCGCGCGCGTGAAGCCGCGATGTTCTGCGTCGATCAGATGCTGCCGAGCGATCGCCTCAGTGTAGTTACGTTTGACGATCGTATCGACGTGCTCTTCCCGAGCGAACCGGTCACGAATAAACAGTCGATGAAAGACCTGATAGCGCGCGTCATTGCGCGTGGCTCGACGGCCTTGCACGAAGCGTGGGTGCGCGGTGGCCTGACTGTCAGCGAACGGATGCTCGATCAGGGCATCAATCGCGTGGTGCTCATCACTGACGGGCTCGCGAATGTCGGTATCACCAACACCGACGAGATCGTCACGCAGACAATGGGTCTCTACCAGCGCGGCGTGAGCACCTCGACGATCGGCATCGGCGCCGACTTTAACGAAGACCTCTTGATGCCGATGGCCCAGTCAGGCGGTGGTAATGCATGGCACGTCGTCGAGCCTGACGACATGCAACAGATTTTCCAGGTCGAGCTCGAGGGATTGATCGCGCAGTTTGCGCACACGGTTTCGTTGTCGTTGATTCCTGCCGACGGCGTTCGGGTCGTCGATGTGCTCAACGATTTTGATTTGACGGAAACGGGGCGTTACCGGCTGCCGAACCTGCAGGCTGGTTCACCACTCGAGATCGTGGTGCAGTTGAAGGTTGGGAAAGAGGATGTTGGCACGCAGATGCGTTTGCTCGATCTGCGTCTTGGTTTCACGCCGCAGGAAGCGAAGAACGCGGAAGTGTTGAAGCAGGCGCACACTGTTGAGTTTGCCTCAAGCGCGGAAGTGGATAGCAGCGATGCGAACCAGGAAGTGATTAAAGCGGTGCGCTTTTTGATGAACGCGCGGGCGCGAAACGAGGCAATGAAGCGCATGGACCAGGGAGATTACGCGGGAGCACAAGTCGTTTTAGGATGCGCCGTGGAAGCGACTCGTGGGGCATGTATGAGTTTCGCCTCTATGCCGGCAGTGGTGGAAGAAATGGCTGCGTTGGAAGAAACTTCAAGGTCGTTAACGGATCGATTGAAAGACAAGATGAGCCGCAAGAAGTTGGCTTATGCGGCGTACAGCAGGCGCACCGGGAAGTAAGCAGCGGATCAGGAAAGGTTGTGGTAGGCACTCGTTTAAAGTAGGACAGCCCGTCAGGAAAAGCCACCAAAAAGCACAAAAGAAGAGAAGCCGCAAAAAGGCACAAAAAGCACAAAAGATTTTGTGAGAGGTATCAATCAAAATCATTTTGTGCTTTTTGCGGCGTAAACAAAACCCCTCCGTCAAGATCCGGTTACTTGCGCAGCGTCTTTGCGGAGACAAGGTTTCTCCCTTAGTTGCTGGCCGGATTCTCTGC
Source organism: Pyrinomonadaceae bacterium (assembly GCA_036379695.1). GTDB lineage: Bacteria > Acidobacteriota > Blastocatellia > Pyrinomonadales > Pyrinomonadaceae > PSRF01. The sequence goes on from DASVGE010000318.1 coordinate 6,431, forward strand.
GCGATAGAAGTAATACTCCGCGGTGTAAGGAACTTCTTTAGTCTCACCGTCGATCAAACCGGGCGTTGCCGGAGCCAGACCACCGGTGGTGTTCGTGCGTTGAATAAACGTGACCTTACTGAAAATACCGTTGCCTTCAATGCGGAATTTCGCGAGTAACAACCACGGAATGGCAGTTGGATCCGGAGTACAACCGGTGTCCACGACGCGACGCGCTTCGACTTTGCTGCCGCTCTTGCTCTCCCAGGTTGGGCCAACGTAGTGAGTGCCCACTTCACCGAAATAGTTCTCTTCGGCGTACAAGCCGGCGACTGGCGCAACGAAATCCCATTTCTGTGTGAGTGCATTCCATTTGTAGATCCGGACGCCACGCGCGTAGACGTGAAACGCCAGCTTGTGACCTGCATCCACCCGGATACTTGAGCACTGCTCGGGCAGCTCTGGGCCATTGGAGTTGTCGAACATGGCGGCCTTAGCCGGTTGCAGACCGATGGTGACGAGAGCGATAAGAGCAAGAAGTTGTATGACGCGATTAATTTTGATACGAAACATGATTTTCTCCTGCGAACGTTTTTGCATACCGACAGATGAAGTTGCTGAACCTCGTCACGTATTACCGATCGGCTACAAAAAATTTTTTAGCCACAAAGCACAAAAAGCACAAAACAGATTAAGAAAATCCTTTTGTGCTTTTTGTGCCCTTTTGGGGCTTACTTTGCTTTGATGGGGACGATCATCGGTAACGTGGCGGTTAGCCCCTCCGAAATAAGTCACCGACTGAAGAAGTTGCTGAAGTTTTGAGATATTACTGACCCTCCTGACCGAATTTTCTCGCGTTACTAAACGAGCCAGTAACAGCTAAGGAGATCGGTCTATGTCGCTCGCGTTCCGCAAGGCGCTTCCGTTACTGATCTTGAGTCTGAGCTTCATCACTCCGGCACTCGCTCAGTCGTCATCGAATCTCACCGAATCCGCTTCGTCAGATGTAAAAGATCTGGCTGTCGCACTTGTGCGCAGTAAATCCGAGCCGGAGCAGGACCAACTGCTGACTCGCAAGCACGATCTGAAAAACGGTGAACTCCTAGCGGCCTTGAAAGCACTTGCCGATCCGTTAGTGCAAAGAGGTGAGTACAACGAGGCGATCAGAATTTCTCATCTGGCGCTGAGGGTTGCCGAACGGACCGGCGATCGAATGCAACTCGCCCGTGCGATGTTCGACCTCGGTGCTATCTACTCGCGTCGTGTCCCGCCCAAAGATGCACTCAATTACCTCCAGAAGAGTCTGGTTGTTTTTGAAGAAGCCGGCACGAAACCGGAACTAGCGCGAACCCTCGCCGCCATGGGCGATGCTTACGAAAACGATCGAAAACGTGAACTCGCGGTGCAGCATTACGAGAAGAGTCTTGCACTCAGCCAGGAGATCGGAGACAAACGTCTGACTGCACGTATCTTCAATGGTCTGGGCCAATCGCATGGTTACCTCGGCAATCATGAAACCAGCATGTCGTTTTTCCTGAAGGCGCGCGCGCTCAGTGAAGAGTTGAACGACAAAGAGATGCTCAGCGTCGTGCTGACCAGTATCGCGAGTAGTCAGATCGATAAAAGCAGCTACGCTGAAGCGCTGGAGAACCTCCACAAGAGCATCAAGATCTCGGAAGAGCTGGGACCCAACGCGGATCGACGGCAGCTCGCCGGAAAGCTGCAAAACGTGAGCGTCCTTTACAGGCGACAGGGCGACCTCGATCAGGCACTGACTTACGCGCGCAGGACACTCGCGATCTTTGAAGAGGTCGATGACAAATTCGGTGTCGCAAACTTACAGAACAACATCGGCGTCATTGTTAAATTACAGGGACACCACGAGCAGGCACTCGAGTGGTTTCAGAAGGCGCTCCAGGGTTACGAAGCATTAAAGGCGACGCCGGGTATGGCGCGCAGTCTCAATAATATTGGCGACATGTATCGTTTGTTGGGCCGCTACGATAAGGCGTTTGAGAGCCTGCAAAAAGCGCTTCAGATACGCGAGCAGAGCGGCGATCGCGGAGGCATGTGGCTGTCGTTGCATTACCTCGGCCGGCTGTACGAGGAACAGGGAAAATACGCGGAGATGCTCGACGCCGGACGCCGCCAGGCAAAACTCGCTGACAATCGAGAAGATCAGTGGATTGCCCAGGATCGGATTGGTAGAGCCCTGGTTGCGCTGGGCCAGCCGGCGGAAGCGCGTGAGAATTTTCTCGCTGCAATTGCGACCATTGAAGCTATGCGTCGCGAAGTCGCCGGAGGTGAGCAACAACAGCAGAGCTTTCTCGAAAGAAGGTTGTCGCCGTGGCTCGGAATGGTCGACGTACTCGTTGCGCAAGGAAATTATGCTGAGGCGCTTACCTTCGCGGAGCAGTCGAAAGCCCGCGTGTTGCTGGATGTTCTGCAATCGGGACGCACAAACCTGCGCCAGTCGTGGTCGCAGGAAGAGCAGCAGACCGAAGCACAACTCCGGCAGCGCCTGGTCACGCTTAACTCGAAAATCACCAGCGAGGGACGCCGGGACAAGCCTGATGCGAAACGCGTGGCTGAGCTAAAGGCCGAGCTCGAAAAAGCGCGGCTGGAGTATGAAGACTTTGAAACCAGGCTTTACGTTGCGCATCCGCAACTGAAGGCGCAGCGCGGTGAAGCACCGATCGTCAAGGCGGAAGAGTTGGCGACGTTGTTGCCGGATGCTGCGAGCGCGCTGCTCGAGTATGTTGTCGGCGACGACAAGACGTTGCTCTTTGTCGTGACGAAGGGAAATGAGGGAGCGGATGTTCGCGTTTATACGCTGCCCATCAAGCGCGACGAACTGGCGAAGCAGACAGAGGTGTTTCGTCAACAACTAGCCTCGCGCGATCTGGGTTTTCGTGCGCCGGCAGCCAAACTCTACGAACTACTTCTCAAACCTGCCGCAGCTCAACTTTCCGGACGCACCAATCTCATCATTGCTCCGGATAACACCCTCTGGGATCTGCCGTTTCAAACACTCGTCAACGGCGCCAATCGCTTTCTGATTGAGGATACGTCGATTGCTTATACACCATCGTTGACGGTCCTGCGCGAGATGATGCGACGTCGAAAGGTCGAGAGTGCGCATGCGACGGGCGCAACTCTCCTCGCACTCGGCAACCCGGTGGTTGGTAATGAAGCATTGAAGCGCACGACGTTGACCTTGCGTGACGGTAAACTCGAGCCGTTGCCCGAGGCGGAACAGGAAGTCAAATCTTTAGGGCGGTTGTACGGCGCCGCGCGCAGCAAAGTGTACGTTGGCGCCGAGGCTCGCGAAGACCGCGTCAAGAGTGAGGCAAGCCGCGCGAGGATACTTCACTTTGCGACGCACGGAGTACTCAACAACGCTTCGCCGATGTATTCACACCTCGCGTTGGCTGAGGGTGGCGCGGGTGAAGATGGGTTGTTGGAAGCATGGGAACTGATGCAGTTCGATCTCCAGGCCGACCTCGCGGTCCTCTCCGCGTGCGAAACCGCGCGTGGGCGCGTCGGAGCAGGCGAGGGCATGATTGGCTTCTCGTGGGCCATGTTCATCGCCGGCGTCCCATCGATCGTAGTGACTCAATGGAAAGTCGAATCCGCCGGCACCCGCGACCTGATGGTCAACTTCCACCGCGGCCTCCTCTCCCCCAAATCAACCAAAACCGAAGCCCTGCGCCAGGCAGCCTTGAAGCTACTAAAGACGCCCGAAACCAGCCACCCCTTCTACTGGGGCGGCTTCGTCCTGGTTGGCGACGGGCGGTGAAGTGTTATCCGGGAGCCGCCCTCTGGCTTTCCGCGAGTTTAAGCGCTTACGCGTCCCACGAGCTTTGAAACTCTGTCGACGACGCTTCGTGCTCGTTCCAACAGGCTAATGTTTTGACGGGCGACTTTATAGGATTCGCTACTTCAAATCCGAGGCCGACGGCTTCCAGCAACGCTTCTTTCGTTCGCGAAACACGAAGCAACGTCTCAAAAATCTCCTCTACGACCTCAGACACTCTCTTGCTTAAGCCTTGAATGCCTTGCACCTCAGCCAAGAAGCCATATGGAACTGCACCACGCCGTACAGGCAGAACGTAAATGCCTGAGCTTCGTTGGTCGGATGTGGACTTTGGCCTGAATCGACTTCACGGCTGGGAAAACTGCATCCTAACAATGCCTGTTAGTTGTGACGAGATTTACCCTATGGTGATGACTAAGATGCGCATCGAGTTCTGCATGAGAAATAACCTGAGTGGAGTTTGCCTCAAGATCTACATCACGACCTGAGGACTCTGTTATGCCTTTGTCTTCATCTGCAAATACTCCGCGCAGTGAGGCAAGCAGGGATACCGTTTTGAAGTTTCAGCGGCATTTTGAATTTTGACTCTATCCAACTCCGGCTTTGCCGCCGGATGTGAGGCGAGGCTCTGCCTCGCCGTTACAACTCTAAACCAGAATGGGCTCCGCCCCTGGTTCGGGCTTTGCCCTTAGTTTCTGGGCCAAGGCCGAACCAGGGCGGAGCCCAATGAGTTTTTTAGTATACCGACGGCGAGGCAGAGCCTCGCCTCACATCCGGCGGCAAAGCCGGAGTTGACGAGTCAAAGTTTTCTGCTCTTGATTTTTCAAAGAGTGTTTCTCATGTCCGTAGGCGAAGCCGCCAGGTTGATCTAATTACTTCTCGAGTGGCTCAGCGACGTAGCGATTGCACTTGGCGGAGGAGGTTGCGGGCGAGGGGGGAGTTGGGGTTGGCGCGGAGGAGGAGGCGGAATTCCTGTTCGGCTTCTTGAAGGAGACCGGCTTCGGCGTATAAGAGGCCGAGGGTTAGGTGTGAGGACGGATAGGAGCGTTTTGCTCGCACGAGCTCGCTTGCTTTCGATTGATCCAGGATGCGGAACTTGGCTTGGGGCGCGGGGGGACGCGGGGAGGTGGTTTCCTGACCGTCTTTGATTGCTTTAACTTGCCACGAGTAGACCTTGCCGCGCGGCAGTGACTGCGTTGCGGTCCATGTGCGACTGGTGAGTTGTGGACTTGAAGCGGCTAGTTTGAACTGATCGTCGTAGACCTCAACGACGTAACCAGTTGCGCCTTCCATTGCTGACCAGCGAAACGTCGGTCGATCAGTGAGGGACACACTACCAACTGGTTCAACCACTGAGAATTCGCGGGGTTGGTTGTCCGAACCCATCAGCGAGCTTGACGGTCGCGTTAGTCCCTGAAGCTGTGACGACCGTTCGATCCTCTGTGACGTGAGTGCTTGTTTCACGCGCTCCTGATACGCGGGCGGCAAAGCATCGGCACCGGACAGTTTGCCTTCCTTATCGAGACTCAACACACCCGCGCCGTCATTGAGTTGCGCGACGACGGGGGCGGTCTCCGGTGGCAAAGAGGGTGAAGGACTTGGCTGCGGAACCGGCGCCGGCGTGGGTGTAACGACGACAACTTCCTGTGGTTGTTCTCGCGGTGTGCGCCACACCAGCCACGCGATCATCGCCAACACAAGCACCGCCAGCGCGGCTGCGCCAAACGCCGGCACCGGACCTACTTTAAATAGAGACGCAAACTTCTGACGCCATCCACGTTCGGGCGCCGGACCGTAACGGCGATCGAGCGACGGCGCGATCTCATTTCGGAAAGCACGCAAATCGGCAACGGCGAGTGCACACTGATCACAGGCGCTCAAATGATCATCAACCATCTGCAACGCTTCGCCGGCCAGGTTCTGATCAACATAGTCGGCCGTCTGCGCGGCGGTGAGATGTGCGCTCTCAAAGCCGTTCTCGCTAAACGCCTCATCGTGCAGCGCAAGAAAAGCCACATCGCCGCTCAACGCACCCTCAACACGTACCCGGCAGACCTCGCATTCGCCAAGATGGTCACTTACCGCCAGCAGTTCCGCCGCGCTTAACTGATGCGACGCGTAGTCTTCAACCTGTTTTCGACTCAGATGTTCCACTGTGTTCTTTGCTCCCAGACCGGGGTCCCGGTGGGCTTCACCTTGGTAAGTTGGCGAAAATTGCTGCGTATTACCATCACGATTAAATAAATCCTTTCAGCCGCCGCGCCAGCCGCTCGCGCCCGGATTTGCGCGCATTTATGACTTGTTGGCGCGTCAATCCAAGCAATTCCGCAATCCGCGCATCCTCAAGCGGCAGGTCGTTCCACAGTTCGGCCAGGCTTTCGGCACTCATCTCGAGCGCCGCCGCGAGTTGCCGCATGGTGGCGATGCCGGTCGCGGGGAAGAGCGTGATGCAACTGAACCCGCTCGCATCTTTCAAATTGAGCAACAAAGCCGCACGCTGGTTTACGGGAAGCTCCTGCAACTCCTCCCACAACCGCTGAAGAAAGATCTTCTTCTCGATACGCCACGCCTGGTTTGGTTCCGAAGCCGCCGGTTCCAGAACTGCGTCATCGTCGTCTGCCAGCGACTCGATTGGCTGATCGCTGATCCCCTGAATCGCCGCCAGCCCGGTCACCAGTTCATCGAACTCGATCGGCCCATCGAGAAAGTTGAAAATACTCGCGATCGTTTCGGCGAGTTGCTGTGGCTTGTCGCTCTTGAGTGCGCGAATGTGTGCCGGCAACTTCTCGATATCCGCGAGGTTACGCACCGGCTTCTCCTGCTCACGCCAAACTGCAAAGCCCGCGACGAGCTTCCCATCATGGTCCTGCCAGAGCTCAAATCCACGCTGGCGCGTCAGTAAGTAATGAAGACGATTTTTGAGCGCGTGACGTTCGGGAAACTGGCGTCGCATCCAGCGCGCGCAAGTGCGATGCGCGATGACTGCCGCCATCCCACGAATGTCGCTAATCGGATGCCCGCTCGGAAGTTTGCGAAAGCGCTGCAACCGGGCCACGAGTTGCAGCACGACCTCCTGTTGAAGGTCGTCAGCCTCGGCGCGTTGCGTTTCGCGGTAAGAATTGAGACGCAGTTTGAAGCGAATGACGCCTTTGATGACCGGCTCGGCGTGGAGTGTGATCAGTTCGGAAAGAAGGTGGTCAACCTGCTGGTCGCTGCTCTCAGCCAACAAAGGCTCCAGCAGGACGTCAATCTTGACCGGCGACTCTTTCATTGGCGCAAGATTCTATCACTCAATCATTTGCAGGATTCAAAAACACTCGATATCCGGCCAACACGGTAGCCTGACTGTGGCCGGTACGGTGCGGTCCTGTGGTCTGTAGCGTAAGAGTTAAAGCCCTCCTTCCATACGATCTTCGCGTTTCAAATAGGGGCCGATGTGGCCCAAATGTTTAGTCGCCTTGAAGGCCGAGAGGAATGTATGCAAGTCAATTTACGGAATCTGTGTTTCGCTTTGATCGCGGTCGCAGTTGTTTTCACTTCAGGTTACGCGCAGCAGCAGGAGGACAATGCCGAGAAAACGCTGGCGCCCTATTTCGTGGTTAAGGGAGACCCCAGTATCGATCAACTGCCGCTCAAAGATACACGGGTCGAGATATCAGTCGCAGGTGTAATTGCCGACGTGAAAGTCCGGCAAATCTATCGCAACGAAGGATCACGTCCGATTAATGCGTCGTACGTATTTCCCGCGTCGACGCGCGCCGCGGTTTACGCAATGCGGATGCAGATCGGCAATGAAGTAATCATCGCTAAAATCAAAGAACGCGAACAGGCCAAGCAGGAGTTTGAGAAGGCCAAAGAGGAAGGGAAGAGCGCGTCGCTGCTGGAACAACAGCGGCCGAACGTGTTCTCGATGAGCTTGGCCAACCTCATGCCGCAGGAACAGGTGGAGATCGAGCTGCGCTACACCGAACTCCTCGTGCCGACCGACAACGTTTACGAAGTCGTGTTTCCGACCGTAGTTGGACCACGCTACGCGTCGCCGGAGAACGGAAACAAGAAAGAAGACAAGTTCGTCGCCACACCTTATCAGCGCCAGGGCGAGAAGCCGGCGAGTGCTTTACACATCTCGACGCGAATCTTCGCGGGTGTGCCGATTTACGATCTGTCGTGCCCGTCGCACCAGGTCAATCCGCAGTGGCAGAATCAGGGTGTTGCGCAACTGACACTCGACGATTCGGATCCGTTCCAGGGTAATCGCGATTTCGTAGTTCGCTATCGTCTCGCCGGCGATCAGATCGCGTCTGGTCTGTTGCTGTTCCAGGGCGCCGACGAGAACTTCTTTCTTTACATGGCCCAACCGCCGCAACGTGTTGCGACCGAAGCTATCCCGCCGCGTGAGTACATCTTCGTGGTTGACGTGTCAGGCTCGATGGAAGGTTTTCCTTTGAACACGTCCAAGCGACTGCTCAGAGATTTGATTGGGCACCTGCGCCCGACCGATTTGTTCAACGTGGTGCTGTTTGCTGGTGACTCGACCGTGCTCTCTCCGCAATCGTTGGCAGCGAACCAGGAGAACATCGCGAAGGCGATCAAACTGTTGGAAGAACAGCGTGGCGCCGGTGGAACAGAACTACTGCCCGCCATCAAGGAAGCGATGAGCCTGCCGCGCCAGGACGGAATCTCGCGCAGCGTTCTGTTAATTACCGATGGTTACATTTCAGGTGAGCAGGGAGTTTTCGACCACATTCGCGCGAACTTGAACCGGTCCAACGTGTTTGCCTTCGGTATCGGTGGCTCCGTAAATCGCTATCTCATCGAAGGCGTTGCAAAGGCTGGAATGGGCGAGCCGTTTATCGTCACTGACGAAACTGAAGCTGAAGGTGTGGCGGCGAAGTTTCGCGAGTACGTTCAGACGCCGGTCTTGACTGACATCAAGGTGCGTTCAATCGGCTTCGACACGTACGACGTCAATCCGATGCAGTTTCCGGATCTGTTTGCGCAGCGTCCGATCGTTCTGTTTGGCAAGTGGCGTGGTCCGGTTACGGGAACCTTCGAACTCACCGGCAGGACAGGACAGGGCGAGTACGTCAGTCGCTTTGACGTCGCGAGCAGTCAACCGGATGAGGGAAACATTGCGTTGCGTTATCTCTGGGCGCGCTCGAGGATCGCCGAGTTGTCTGACTACGGCACTTCTGACCTGGCGGAACAGGAGATCAAGGAGATCACAGCGCTTGGGTTGAAGTACAACTTGCTGACTCAATACACGTCGTTCATCGCGGTGCGTGAAATCGTGACCAATCCGACTGGATCGGCAGACGACGTGAAACAACCGTTGCCGTTGCCGTTGCACGTGAGTGAGTTGTCGGTGGGTGGTGCTGAAGTCGGAAGTGAGCCGGAGCTGGTGTGGTTAGTGATTGGCTCGCTCCTGCTGGCTACGATCATGGTCCTGCGAAGGAAACGGTGGTTTGTATGAACAGGTCGAGGATCATCTGGGGCGCACAGCTCTCGGTAGTGCTGCTGTGCGCTCTGGCGCTCAAGTCGTATTACTCAACTGCGACCCCGGACGAGTTGCGTTGGATACTGGCTCCGACGACGGCGCTGGTTGAGGTATTGAGTGGCAGATCGTTTGTGTTTGAATCCTACACCGGATACATGAGCAGCGATCACACGTTCGTGATCGCTGTGCCATGTGCGGGCGTGAACTTTCTGCTCACGGCGTTCCTGATGATCGGCGTTCGACGTTTATGGCGCAATCGGTTTCAGGGTGTTAGCTGGCGCTTCCTGCCGATCGCGGTTTTGATGGCGTACGCGGCGACGCTGATCGCAAACACCGCGCGCATCTGCATCGCGCTCGAGATGCAACGGCGTGCGGTCGAGGTTAGTTGGCTAACCGGCAACCAACTACACCGTCTCGAAGGGATCGTGGTCTATTTCGGCTTCCTGTTGTTGCTGTTCATGCTCATCGAGCGGTTGGACTCTCCCAAGCCGTTGCGGCTCAAGCGAGTACTGCTTTTCCCGCTCCTTATCTATTACGCAACAACCTTGGGAATCCCGCTGCTCAATGGCTCTTTTCGTCAGCCCGGATTTTGGGAACACTTCGGTTTCGTGCTGGTATTGCCGTTGATTATCGTTCTGCCTTTTGTGCTTTTTGTGCCTTTTCGTGGCAATCATTTAAGAACAAAACTCTACCGCACGTACCGGTGGACCATGCTGGTGCAGAAGTCGGCGTATTCCTCGAGGTGGCGTGGGGCGCTGGTGTGGTGCGGGTTGATGCCTTTCGATTCCGGCGTAAAACAGAATGTCAGCGTCACGTCGAAAGGCTCGAGCGCCGTCATCATGCGATCGAACCACGCCTCGTAGTCAGGGCGTTCAGTGTCGGACCAACTCAATCCCGTGCGCAGGTACTTCACACCCAAACGCTGCAACCACTGAACCGCCTCATCAAGCCGGTGGTCGTTGAAATGAAACCACTGGCAAACTCCAAGCGCCGGCGCATAATCAGCAAACTGCCATAACGCACGCTTCGGAGTCCCACTCTCGTCCAGCAACCCCATGTGAAAGTGACGATAGTAAGCCGATCCTTCCGCCTCCCGATGCCGCGTCGTCGCCGGCCACGCTTTCGGTAGATCGTAAAGGCTGTACCAGTGAATACGCGGCACGCGTCCGATCAACAACTCAGCGGAACGACGCAAGCCAAACTCCTGAACCTCTTCGGCGCCAAACGTCGAAGCACCGACTTCCGAAATCCAGATCGGCAGCGACGTCACTTCACGAATCTCCCGGATCTTGTCAGGCCATTGGTCGATGCTCCAATGGTTCCAATCGAGCGGAAACCCGTGCAGCGCGATCACGTCAAGAAAGTTCAACACATCCTGAGCTTCCATGTTCCTGATGAAGTCAGGATCGATCGGTGAAATACCACCCAGCACTTGCAGCAGCTTCGGATTCTCTGACCGCACCGCTGCCGAGGCCAGCTTTATCATCGTCGCAAACTTGCGCCACTCCGGATCAACTTCAAAATCCCAATGGGATTTATTATTCGGCTCGTTCCAGAACATGATGGCTTCGATCATCGCGTAATCTCCCGCAATTCGTCTTTCGGGTTGACTGGCCCAGTCAATTCAGTGCGACGGCAAATGAAGACCTCGTGTTCAGGATGATCCAGGATCTCGAATCCCGCGCTCCGCAACATCGCTTCAAAACACGCCTGATTCGGAATCCACCAATTTGTGGGGTCGTTAGCAAAGCGCTGCTCGACAAAGTACATCCGTGGAAAAGTCGTCTTCTCGAATGCCTCTTCTTCCCAGAAAGGGAAGTCTGGCGGCAAGTCGATGGTTTGTGGTGAGCCACGCAGCATCGATTGGGCCACCAGCAGATCAGCCACGACGTGCTCGTGCAGGAGATCTAAAGCAAGCAACGGGTGCCGCAGGTGATAGAGCACGCCCATGAACAGCACGAGGTCAAACTGTTCCTTCAGTTCAGCAACGCGATAGACGGAGAGATTGCGAAACTCGATCTCGGCTCCATTCACTTCCGCCGCAAAACGCGCCTGCGCGAGGTAGTGCTCATCGGTGTCGATCGCCAGTACGCGATCGGCGCCGCGCATCTTCATCTGAATCGAGTAAAAGCCCGCATTGCAGCCGACATCGAGGACGGATTTCCCGGTCAGATCCTCGGGAACCGCTCTCGCAAACCGTTGCCACTTAACCTGAGGGTAGTCTCCGAGAAAGTGATCGGGCGCAGTCTTTACACCGCCGAGATCGAGGTTGTGAAACCACTGGCCCAACTCCGCAATACGGCGGCGGATCTGCTCCTGT
>DASVGE010000319.1:0-8390 GCA_036379695.1 Pyrinomonadaceae bacterium
GCCGGTGATCAGCATGCGATATCTAAAATTTTTGACTCCCATGGTTCAACCAGGTCGCTACCGCTCGCTGTACTGACCTCTTCCAAGAGTGATTTCTGACTTTTGATGAGGCAAAGCTGTCATGCAACACTCGCTCGGAACATTCCCGGATATTAAGCGTCTAACAAATTCATGACTTCTCAACTGCGCCGCGGACTGCTTGGGCTACTCTGTTTCAGCCTTCTCAGTGCGACTGTCTCCTCTTGCGCTGCGACCAATCGCGCCAGAACCCCGCCGGCAAACAGTGTATCAAACAGCCAGACTGAAAAAGCGGCAGTTAATTCCGCAGACCTCGTCGCATACATCGGGCACAACGGATTGATGGATTTCAAACTCCCTTCTCACCCGAAGCGCCGCGACGATCATCTGTGTAATCTGTGGATTGACTTTTGTGCTGGACGCGAATAATCATCTGGCCCGTGACTATGAGCATTACTCTGAGCCTCGTGCTTCTCTTATCAATCTCTGCGCACGCACAGCAGCCGGAGAGTAAGGGTGAGTTGCGGATTTACCACAGAGCGACGCAGATCGGCACTGTAGCGAATCGAGAGTTTAAGGACGATAAGGGACGGGTTGTAAAAGTAATCTATTACACTGGGCCTGATCTCGACACGAGCAATCTTCGTGAGGAACAACTGCGTGTGCAGTCCAGTCGCACGACTGAATACGACGAGTATGATTGTCCAATAAAGAGCCAGACCTACGATCAGAACGGAAAGTTAACACACATCGAGGAGCTGCTGTGTGCTGAAGGAACGGCGACTCGCCGCCTGAGAATCGCTCGCAGTCCACAGGGAATCAAACGTGGCGAATTCAGGCACACCGCGACGGGCAGCGCCCAAACCGGATTGGAATTCGATAGCAACGGCGAAAAGGTCATTGCGATAACGGGTCAGTTACCGAGCGACACTGATCTGGTACATGGTTGGGGCGACGTGCTTCACGGCTTCGCGTTGGGCATCGCAGCCAACCGTGAAAAAGGGCCGCAGCAAGATGTGAGAGTACACGTCTCGTTGAAAAACACGGGCAATGAGGCCGGTCAGGTCATGGTTTCCCCTGTTTTGGTCGAACTCAAAAATTCAAACGGGCAAGTGATTGAACCGAAACCTCAATATAGAATCAATTCTAACCAAACCGGATTTAACCACTGCCCTTCCTACCTGCAGATGGCTGGGCCTGCCCGCGGCCGGGCACAATCCCAGTACGGCTACGGTCTCGGTGAGCAATACGAGCGGCTGTCTCCCGGCAAGTACTCGATTACCGTCTCATATTGCGTGCAGGGACAATCAGAGCGCCTCGTGTCGAATACGATTGAGATTGAAATTGAGTGAGCAGGTTCACGGAGTCTTGCCGGCTGAACCCTGCTGCATTTTCAACTCAGTTCGGAACGCCTGTTCTCTGTCCTCTACATAATTCTTGTAGCCTGCGGGATCGATCAGAGCGGTTGCATCGCCTGCTTTCATCCGCGGATATTTCCCTTCCAGATCGAAGTAACTGCCGTGCGCGCCGAGAAAGTAGTCAACGGGCAATGATTTCAGCACTCGGAAGGTCTTTTCGTAGTCTTCGGTAATACCGGGATAAACCGCATTGCCAACCAGCTTGTATCCGGGATTCACATTCGGACTTCCGATGATGACGGCGTCGCGCGTTTTCGAACCGTCATTCACTTTCATCGTCCACGTCGTGCAGCCTCTGGTGTGTCCCGGCGTCAGGCGCGCCGTGAGTGTCGCACCTCCGAGTTTTACTTCCTCACCATCACGCAATACACGATCGACTTTCGTAGCGGGGAAAAGAGCTGTCGGGTCATTGCCGTAGTAAAAATCACTCTTACCACCGGATTCAACTGTTTCGACGTCTTCTTTCATCACCATGTATTTCGCGCCAGTGAGCCGTTTGAGCATGGCACTGCCGGCGCAGTGGTCCCCGTGTGCGTGACTAATCAGAAGAATCTTAACGTCGCTGAACTTGAGCCCCAACGACTCGATGCTGGTGCGAATCATCGGAACATTCGCTTCCAGGTTGCTGTTTATGAGAATGTGTCCTTCGGGCGTGGTGATCAGATAACTCGCCAATCCCTTACTGCCAACGTAGTAAAGATTTCCTGCAATGCGGAATGCGGGAAAGGGTTCAGTCCAATCGTTCTGCACCGGCGGCGCGGGTGCATAGGACGCGAAACCGAACTTAGCCACAAAGGCACAAACACACAAAAGAGAAATTGCAATTAGTGCCTTCGTGCCTTTGTGGTTGGACAAACTTTTTTTATTCATGGTTTTTTGGGCTTGGCTTTCTTAACGGGCGTTTCGGGAATTACGGCCAGTTCTGCAAGTGCTGTTCTTTTGTCGACTCCGAAACCGGAGAGCGCGATGAGTTTAAGATACCGGGCAGTGACCGGACTTGAAAAGTAGATCTGCTGCGGCGCGAACGTCGAGAGCAACTCACCACGCGCAACCTCGCTCCATTCGCGCCCGTCATCGCTCACCTGGAGAACGTAACCGCGAATGTCACCCTCGTGATCGCGACTGTTCTGCCGCGACATCAATACCACACCTGACATCGTAACCGGCGCGTTCAGCGTGACTATGAGATCCACCTGCTCGCGCATCGGTGCGTTGCGCTCTCCTACGACGAAGAACGTGTTCGGGTCGCCATCAACAGCCGCATTCGCCGCTCCTCCATTGACTTCGGCAACGGCGCCGAGCTTTCTCATGACCTGCGTATCGAAAAGCAAGGCGCGAATCCGATCGGGCTCCACGCTGACCTGCGGTTGAAAACAATCACTCCGCGTGTATTTGAGCAACGCGTAACGAAGTTGTCGCATGACCGGGTTCGCGCTCGCTGGATTCGACACATCAAAAGAGGAGACCAGCAACCGCCCGTCGCCAACTGCAATTTCAAAAATTACAGCAAGCTTGTAGTTGCGGTTCCAATCGTCGATGGCCCAAACCGTGGGCTCCAGCTCAGCCGGCAGGCTATCGACATTCACCGCCCGCACGTTTTGAATTATCTCGGCCCACTGCCAATCGAAATGCGAACTAGTTGGGAATCCATCGAGGGTACGGCTCCTCGTTTCCCACGGCTTCCGGTCAACCCAAAACCCCAGCATGCGACCCCATGACGGATTCATCAAGCGATTCCAGAAAATCGGCACGCTATCGAGCGGCGGACTGTGCCAGCTTAGATTTGAATTCAGAGCGAGAAAGATCACTCGACCACCTGCGGCCAACCTCTGCTCAGCCTCGTCCCAGGAACTGGTGATAAGAACAGTAGGATCGCGCGACGGTATGCAAGGCCCAGGCTCTACCGGCGTCTCCCGGGCGGCATGTGCTTCGGGATCACCGGCAGGATATACCCAGAACTTCCACTCGTTTTGGAAATACGTGACGCCCTTAATCGCCTTTGGTCCGGGAACAATCTCGCGGCTGATGGGACTGAAGAACGACTCGGGAGCGACAGTAACTTCCAGGGTGGATTCGCCGGGGCCGCCAAACCTGGAGAGGTCGAGCGTTATTTTTCCGACAGAAATATTCTTTCCGATCGGAATCGTGCGTGGCTCCCATTCTCCTTTTATTCGCGGACCGATCTTCCAAACAACCACAGCTCTTTCAATCGGCTCCGGACCAAAGTGTGCAATTTCAACATCGACGTCCAACATGTTGGCAGTGGTAAACACACGCTGTCGAAACCGCGCCAACGGCACCGTTGCGTTCGAGAACTGTCTGAACTCTTCCACCTTGGCGTAACTCTTTGGCTCCCAGAACGAGTCGAGTAATCCGACCAGCGATGTTCCCTGCCCCAGGTAATCGCGCAGGTCGAGTAGTTGATAGCCGCTGAGCCCGGGTGTACGCAGGTTTGCTTCGATCTCTTCTTTGTATGCAGCGAGTTGAAAGCGTCCGGAGTTATAGACAAAGCTTCGGTTCTTCTCGAGCAGCCCGTGTGCCTTCATTGAGTCGCGAAAGATCTCGAAATTGGAAGGCTTCAAGTAGCCGGTGAACTTTTTTATGACGTCATAGTCGGGATACGCGGCCCATTGGCCCACCTCGTGCGCGATCACCGGCAAGTCGATGTCTTCAAGCGCATATCGATAATCGCCACCGTACCACCCTGCTTCACGGCGCAGCATTTTTGTCCCAACCCGGTGGAGCGCGAGGTAATCAGTACCCTCAGTTAGTTTTTCGATTTCTCTTTCGGTATGGCCGGTCCCGGTGGTGTAGAGCCTTCGCGGATCTTCCTTCCGGTAGTGCTCGACCCACTTCGACAACGATTCCTGCCAATTGCCTTTCGGTTCATTACTCGCCGACATCAGCATGAACGAAGGATGATTCCCGTAAGCCCTGATGATCCGATCCGTTTCTTCGTAAAGCATTTTCTCCATCGGACTGCCGGGATTGATCTCGTTCCACATACCCGGCTCGATCTGAAGATAGAAGCCAAGCTCATCGGCGGCTTCGAAAGCAGCTTCGGGAGGAGTCCAGGAATGGAACCGCATGTGGTTCAGGCCCCAGTTCCTGCAAGTTTCGAAAACTTTTTTCCACGAAGAAACATCTGTGGGCGGATACCCGGTGAGCGGGAAGTCACCACCGTGATGAGTACCGCGAAAGATGATCGGCTTGCCATTGAGCACGAACTCTTTTCCAACTGCTTTCAGATCACGGAGCCCAATCTTCAACTCGTACGATTCATTAGCGCCGGATCCACTTAACGACAACCTGAGCGGATGCAAGCGCGGATTAAACTCGTCCCATTTTTCCTGATCGAGACGAAGTGGCACTTCGGCTTCGACGATGCCGCCGCGTTCATCCCAGTACGCGGGCGCGTAAATGACGTCGGGCCAGGTCACGGTTAATGTTCCCGATCCACTTAAGCCGGTTTGATTACCGATGTGAACTCTTACCAGCATCGTGTTATGGTCCAGGTTCGGAATCACTTGCACGTCGTCAATCCACACTCTGCCGGTGTCTGCGAGTTCGATCCTGCCCGTGATGCCGTTCCAACTTGCGCCGAGTGAATCCGAAATGCTGTGAGCGTCAGGTCGATAGGGCATGATCATGCGATTATCGACTTTAATCGTGATCCGGTGACGACCGGTCGAAACCGTCCCGAGATCATATTCGTGTGGAGCAACCAGACTGCGGTTGAATCCGATCTTCTGTCCATCGAGCCAAACAGTGGTTTCCCAGTGAGGACGTTCGAGAGTTAACACGAAGCGCCTGCCTTGTTGTTGCTGCGGAATTACTATCTCGCGTTGATACCACGCAACGCCGACATAATGGTTCGGCGGTTGCGACAGGAAGGGCACTTTTACTTTGCCTGGGACGACATAATCCTTGTAGTCGTCGCGCAGAAACCAGTAGCGATCGTAGAGCGAGAGCACCCACGGCGTGTAAATGCCGATCGGGATACCAAATTGCGGCTGCATAACGCCTGGCAGTTTAATCGTGACGGGCAGATTCTGATTGAACCACTGGTTCTTCTCTCCCGAATCCGACGGGTCGATCATGAACCGCCACACACCTTCGAGCGACATTGGTCTGGCTGCGGACACAGGTGCATGAAGGAGCATGAATACCACCACACCCAGGAAGAGAGTGCGCGACATCGGATGAGCTCTCCTGATCATCTTAAGCTGTCTTACCAGCTATAAACGAACGCTTGAACTGCCCAGAGGTTGCAAAATTGAGTTATGGTCTAATCTGAATTCCCTGTGAGCCAAACTCTACCACTACTTTGTAGAATAACGAGGCGCAAATTTCCATGATGCAGCGAGATTTTTCAACCACCGTTCCTTCCCTTGGGAGATCGATCGCGACCGGAGCGATCGGGTTTGGCCTGGTTAGTCTCTGCGTATTTGCCACGGTGGCGTATGCAGAAAGATGGATGTACCAAAATCTCGGATTGTGGGGCGCGTACCTGGCGTGGACGGTGCTGTTCATCGTGCTTAGCGGTGCGGTGTTTGGCTCGCTTGTTGTTGGTCGCTGGCGGCTGCCAAAGTTCTATCTGCTGTTTGGGCTCGCATTCTTTGCGTATGCAGTGGCGTGGATAATTGCTTATTTTGTCTTGCGCAATACTGCGGGTGAGTTGGTCGGAGCGCTGGCGGGTTCGGTATTGATGGCTCTCGTGTTTGCCGGGGGATTCGGCTCACTGGGATCAACGCTAAAACTTTCCGCCGTGCTCTTCGTATCAAACTGTCTCGGATACTTTTCAGGATCGGCGCTCAACGAAGCATTCGGCGGTCAAACCGGAATGTTGTTGTGGGGAGTTGCTTACGGCCTGTTTTTCGGCGCCGGCATCGGAGCGGCGCTTCACCTTGTGCAACGAGAAATACAGACATGAGCTCGGGAGAGTTCTTAACACGCAGCACGATCTGGATTTCGTTTGCGGCTTACACCGTCGGGTGTGTCGTGTTTGCGATGGCGCGGAGACAACCTGACGCCGACAGGTGGACCCGGCTCTCATGGACCATCGGCGGCGGGGCTCTTGTTGCACACTTTCTGGCAGCGTTCCATTTTTATCACGGGTGGAGTCATAAATCCGCCTTGCTAGACACGGCTCGCCAGACGGCAGCGGTGATTTCGATCAACTGGAGCGGTGGGCTGTTTATAAACTACGCGGTTGCAATTTTGTGGATCGCCGACGTCACATGGTGGTGGCTTGCAGGAGTGAGTGCCTATCGTCGTCGCGCGTGGTGGATAACGTTGCTCTGGCACGGCTTCCTGCTGTTCATCATCTTCAACGCCACAGTGGTTTTTAAAGACGGACTCACGCGCTGGATCGGGTTGCTCGTGTGTCTGACGTTGAGTCTGAGTTGGATTTTGTTCAGTCGCGGGCGTTCACTATCGACCGCTCAATGAATTTTATTGTCTGATTTTTGCGCCTTTTTGTGGCTACTGAAATACACCGACCTCCTGTTGCACTCCCGTTCTATTACGGCTGGATCCACGTCTTTATCGCGGCGCTCGCCATGGTAGGAACGTTACCCGGTCGAACACAGGGTCTCGGACTAATAACCGAGCCACTGCTCAGAGATCTGCAAATCGATCGCGTCTCCTTCGCGCGCATAAACCTCTGGGCCACACTGATGGGCGCTCTCTTCTCTCTCGGCGTGGGACGACTCATCGATCGTGCCGGAAGCAGGATCGTCCTGACCGTCGTCGCCATCTCGTTAGCATCCGTCGTCCTCGGCATGAGCGCTACGCACCACGTGGCCACGATTGCCATCCTGATCACTCTCACGCGTGGACTCGGGCAGAGCGCACTCTCAGTTGTCAGCATCACGATGGTCGGCCAGTGGTTCGTGCGCCGGCTCAATCTTGCGATGGCCGTCTACACGATTGCGTTGAGCATTGGCTTCATGCTGGCGTTTCCGTTGATCGGCGCGATTGTGCTGGAGAATGGCTGGCGCGCTGCGTGGTGGATCGTCGGACTCGCACTGCTCGTTGGTCTTGCGCCACTGGCGTTATTGCTCGTGCGGCGATCGCCTGAGTCTTGCTCGATCGATCCTGACGGCGAACCAACCGAACTCAGCAACGACCGGCCAACGAATTACACGCTGCGCGAAGCCTTATCGACTCCGAGCTTCTGGGTCTTCGGCATCGCCAGCGCTGTTTATGGGCTAATCGCTTCCGGCATCGCGCTTTTCAACGAGTCGATTCTCGCTGAACGCCAGTTTGATGCTTCGACGTATCACCGCAGCCTCGTTATCGTCGCCCTGACATCGCTCGTCGGAAACTTCCTCGGTGGCTGGATCGCTTCCAAATGGAAGATGAACCGTTTGCTTGCGCTGGCGATGGTGCTGCTGGCAGGCTCACTGGTCGCACTGCCACACGTCTCGACCCAACTACACGTCGCCATCTACGCAGCGGTGATGGGACTCGCAGGCGGATTCGTGATCGTGATCTTCTTCAGTTTCTGGAGTGCGGCTTACGGACGAAAACATCTCGGCAAAATCCAGGGCGCGGCGCAGGCGCTGACCGTGATCGCATCGGCGCTCGGTCCGCTCGTTCTCGCTGAAACTGTCAGTCGCACCGGTTCGTATGCGACGATATTCTATCTGTTGACTGTATTAGTCACTCTGCTGGCGCTCTGTGCGTGGTTTGTGGAACTTCCGGGTAAAGAAAAGAGAATACAATTATGAATCACACAACTCGAGTAACACTTCTTCTGCTGGCATTTCTCGTTATCGTTCCAGCCTGCCAGGCACAAACACAGCTTCCCGATACTCCGGCTGCCAATCAGGCGAAAGCATGGTTGGACGCTTTCAACGCCGGCGACATGGATAAATACAAAGAGTTCGTGCGCACCAATTTCCCCACTCACCTTCAGCGTGTGGATCGGGATGTTCGGTTTCGAGAGAT
>DASVGE010000320.1:0-5327 GCA_036379695.1 Pyrinomonadaceae bacterium
CTGTACGACTGCCCTCAGCCCATCATCAGCCACCACGAGTTGACCGCCTGACTCCACCGCGATACTGACAGGCGCCAGTAAGGCTGGACCACTGCCGGTGTTGCTGTCTGACACGATAGTGCGGTTGCCGCTATTGGGATCCACTCGGACGACGGCCGTCAGCCCGTTATCAGCTACCACCAGTTGGCCGTCGGATTGGACCGCGATGCTGCTCGGCGCAGAAAAGGCCGGGCCCGTGCCGACGTTGGCGTCCGAGATAATTGTACGATTGCCGGTGGAGGGGTCGATCCGCAACACCGCCAACTGCGTCAAATCTATGACCACCAGTTGGCCGTAAGACTCTACCGCAATGTCGAACGGTTGAAAGCCAGGACCCGAGCCGGTGTTGGCATCAGAGACTATCTTGCGATTACCGCTGGTCGGATCAACTCCCATCACCGCTTGCAGGCCGGTGTCTACGACCATCAACTGGCCGCCGGACGCTACTGCGACGTTGAAGGGAGCTTGAAAGTTCGGACCGGTGCCGGTGTTGGCGTCCGAGATGATCGTGCGATCTCCGGTTGAGGGATCGACCGACCCAACGGCCAACAAACTCAAATCTGTGAACACCAGGGATCCATCGGCCGCTACTGCAAGGCCAGTCGGAGTTTCAAAACTTGGACCACTGCCAACGGTGGGAATAACGGGCATCGTTTTCATCAGACTCCTCCTATTACGAATATTCATCAGGAGTATAGTGATGCCGGTAACGTCCGCTTCTCCGTGCTTGCTGAATATTGGGGGCTTTGCCGCAAAAGTCCCGGAAGACAATTTGGGCCGGGTCAGTACCGTAACGCGGTAGCGTCGGGTCGCATGTCATCGCCTTCAAACCCTAACAATATCGTGTGCGCGAGACTGACCCGACGCTACCGCGTTACGGTACTGACCCGATCCAATAACCATTTTTGACTTTTGAGGTAAAGCGTTGTTGGATGTGTTTCCTTCTCCGAGATTGCGCATTTGCAGCAACCTCTTGACAGGCTGACGCTCGCCATATAGATCACTCCTCATCGATGACTGAAACTGAATTCATGCAGGTTGTTTGTGAGGTGCGGAGTATTGATGATCCGTCCTGGCTCGATATACCGTTGGAAGCGGCGCCGTTGGACTCGCTCGATCTGCTGGAACTGCGGGCTTCACTCGAGACGCGCCTCGATCTGTTGCTCACCGACGAGAAATTCAACTCCGCCTCAACGCTGCGCGACCTTTATCTCCTGGTCAACAAATGAGTGACACGATCATTCACCTGCCGCAGACTGACGCTACCGGTCTCTCCGAGAACTGGTTGTTCAAACATTGTGGCGAGATGCACTGGGATTATCTCTGCGCGGCGATGGGCGTGAGCGGCGTCAATTCCCAGGACATGCGGGATGATGCAGGCAAGCGCCTATACCCAACCTTCGTGGCGATCAGAGGACGTTATGCAACGCCGCTTTCCATGGTGGAGATGGACCAGCATTTTCAAACCACCATCGAACTCACTCATTACGGACGAGCTTTCTTTCACAGCACCGTCACTTTCGCCAATAAAGCGACTCGATTCGAACTCGAAATGCTCACAACCTTCGTCGCGCGCAATAAAAACGGACTCAACGATCTGCACCAGTCGCTTCCCGCGGCTCGCCTTGTCTACAAATCCAAACCATTAAACTCAAGGCCGCCGATACTGAAACTCAGCCAGGCACTGCGTCACGGTGAGGTAACGGAGTACGATTTTGCCGGACATCATTTTGCACCTGCAGAGAAAGCACTCGGTTTGCAGATGTCTTTCCAGCCCTCGCCGTACATCGATTACAACGGCGCCGGACTACTCTACTTTGCGGCCTACCCGACTATTGCCGACACATTCGAGCGCCAGCTTGTCAGCGAACATCATCTGGCAGACCCAACTCGCGACTGGGCGGTGCAGAGCTCCACGATCGCACGTGATGTTTTTTACTATCGCAACCTGGATCTTGGTAAAAGTTTAATTGCCACGCTCAAACGTTTTGACCGCGCCGGCGACAACGTCATTCTTCACACTTTGTTAACGGATGAAGCTGATGGCGCGCCGCTGGCCGACGTCATCACGGCCAAACGGCTGCTGGATCGATCGACTGAGGTGGCTTTTCAGTAGTTGAGTTCAGGCAAGCTGTAGCTCGTAAGCAGCAGTCGCTTCCTGGCCGGCTGCAAACTCCGACATGGCGTCAAGCCAGACCGTGACGAAACGCCGGCGCTCTGCTTCGGCGAGGTTTCCGGGCAACTGCGGCCAGCCTTCGTGCGCGAAGATCGCGTAGTCAGTGCCACGGATGTTTTTCAGTCTCACACGCAAGCGCGTTTCGACCGGTCCCCATGACTCGTGAGTAATGATCGAGTTGATTTCGTTTTCGTCGCAGTCGCGGATGCGAGCGTGGACGCCGGCCAGCGACGCGTGATACCAATCCGGATCGGTGAGTGCGGTCACGAAGGCTTCACGTTGCGCTACGGTTATCGTGAATAGAAAAGCCTTGCGCCAGCTAAAGCGCGTGTTGACGTTCTTGACGACTGCTTTATTCAAGCGAAGCAGAAACTCTGCCCAGCCGACGCGCATGCATTCAGCTTCCTGCTGCGTTATCGCGCCGCGATCCTGAACTGTTAACTCCGTTCCGTCCTTCCGACGCAGCATTGAGTAGCGCACCTCGTATTCCGGTCCGTGGCCGATAAACCTCCAGCGCACACCCAGGACGATCCCGGGATCCCACTCGATAACTCGGCCTGACAAAAAGTCGCCGTCGCCGAAGTCCATTCGAAACTGCTCTCCTGGTCCAAGGTGCGCAGTGTCGCCAAACCACCTGGACAACAGTTCGGGCCTGGTCAGGTAGTCCCATACCTCGTGAACCGGCAAAGGAATCTGTTGCTGTGCTGTTACTATATACATGCCTCTTGTACGTCCAGGATCAAATGCAAACGTGGTTCGGTGTCGTGGCCGTTTACGACGGTGTGCGGGACGTCCACGCGAACGTGATAGATCTTTCCGGCCTCGAGATGCGTGGTCACGAGCCATTCATCCGGGCCACCCTCATGCTTGCGTCCCCAAACATAAAGGCTTTGCGGATTGGTGATGAGCGGAACGTGTACGCGCGTTGAGATCTGCTCGTAGGCGTTGTCGTGATCGGTGTGCATGGCCCAGGAGAAGCCGGGCAGGAGCCAGGCCAGAAACATGCCACCGATGCCGCCAACTCTTCTTCCGAGTGCTGCGGTGCACTTGGCACACAGCTCGTCGAGTTTTTCCGGAGTGCCGGGTAATACTTTCGGGATGAGGGTCACGACCGGCTCAGGATTCGGGTAATGGACTGTGATCCAGAATGCGGGAAACTCACTGGCGCTGAACTTCACGGAATCACCGAGTGCGGCAAACAGTGCGTCGGGTGTAGTGGTTTCGCCGATGGGAACGGCGATCGAACCCGAGCCGGGAATGTGTGTGGGAAATTCCTGGCCCGAGCCGAGGAACTTTTTTATCCAGTTGATGTAAGGCTCGAGGCTTTGAGTAAGTAGACGACTATCATCCGTGGTCCAATCAATGGACAATTCCTGTTGCAGATAATCGATCTCGAAAATTTGCGGATGAGCGTCTCTAACCTCGACCACGGTCTGCATTGTCTTGCCTCAATAGCCTATCCACAGATTACACAGATTGAATCTGTGTAATCTGCGGATGAAGAAACCTCAGTGCCTAGTGTGCACATGAGAGCTGAACCAATTCGTAATTCGGCTTTGGCTCCCAGTTGTCGATGCCCTCGGGGAATAACTCGAAGAAATGCCAGACGGCACAAAAATCGTCGCCGGGTCCAAACTCGGCACGGCCAACGCGGTAAATCTTGCCGTCTGCTTCCTTCGCAAATACGGACACTCCCGGCATCAATCCGTCCGGTTCACCATCGAAGCCCATGTCTGCGATAAAGCTCGTCCCCTGCGTCGAATACACCGGGAAGTTCCAGCCGCGCGATCGCACGATCTCCTTTTGTGTCGCAGGCTGGTCAGGCGACGTCAGCACGAACGCTGCACGGCTTTTGAGGTACGGCATCATCCCGATGAAACCATCTGCCCACATGGTGCAGTAAGGGCAACTGCGTCCCATGTTGTGAACCAGGATCAGCCTGTCCCGATCGCCGAAGAGACTTGAGAGCGACGCTTTCCGTCCCTCGCAATCCAGCAACTCATAATCCCTAACCTCCTCGCGCGGGCGCTGGCGGCGAAGTTCGGCCAACTTCCGCTTGAGATCCTGGAGCTGATAATCCAGGTCGTCGATCTGTTTGTCAGTTTCTGTCTTCATGGGAATAGCCCTCAATTAGTTATTGCGCAGGTGCGTTGGCAGCAACGAGTGCCGCCAACGCGCTTGCGCTAATCGAGTTGTTCCAGGGGGGGGGGAATACTTAGTGTTTGTGACTGGCAGTCTCGGTTTTGCCATCCTTCACGAACTCGCGTTGACCGCCGACCGACATGTGCCAGTGCACCCATTTCCACTCGCCATTGAGCTTGACGGCGGTGCCGGTTCCGAAGAAGTGATCGACCTGCTCAGTTCCATCGGGTTTCTTGAGACGGACCGTGCACTCTTCCGTGCAAACTCCGAACGTTCCCGTTGCCCGGCAGTTCATCTTCGGCATGTCGAGCGACAAAGTACCTGCAGCGCTGACACCTTCGTTGACTGCGTCAAGGTGCTTGTCGATTTCTGCTTTTCCGCGCAGCGGAACAGGCGTCATCTGGTCTGACGCTAATTCAAACGTCACAAGCGCTTCGTCGCCGATCATTAACTGCTTCAGTGCTTTGATGTCGCCGGAGTTGGCCACTTCGTGCGTGTAGTGGAGCGCAGCGGCCAATTCCTTCGACGCCTTTTCGTCCCACTGTACTGAATTGTTTTTAGCGCTGCTGGCGATCCAAAGCAGCGTCGTTGCCGCTACGAAAGCCAAGGCGATGCTGATCCCTCGTATGCTGATGAACTTTCTTGTCATGAACTTGCCTCCATTCTGCGGTTGAGTTGCGATTTGAACCGTCAGCTATCTAGAACTTTCGAAAGTGGAGTCTAGGTCGGGCGAGGCGCTTTAATCTTCTCCGAGCTTGCGGATTAGCTAACCGGAGCGTTTTGCTCATTGGCGTTTCACCTCAAAGAGAGTTTTGTAGGTGTGGCCCTCCGTGGCCACCGCAGAGCTTTGCCTCAAAAGTCGGAATCATTCTTGGATCGGGTCAGTACAGGGAGCGGTAGCGACCTGGTCGACCATGGGCGTCAAAATTCTGAGGACTATCGCATGGTGATCACCGACCAGGTCGCTACC
>DASVGE010000321.1:0-8594 GCA_036379695.1 Pyrinomonadaceae bacterium
GGGCGACAAGGATTCGAGCGCGACGTTCATTTAAACGATGTAGTCACGTTCAGCATTCGCCCCGAATTGGCAGGGATGACGAGACTCGAACTCGCAAATCAACTGATTGAAAATCAGCCCGCTTTCCACTTCGCGTTCATCCCCATTTGGTACCGGTGGAGGGATTCGAACCCACACTATCTAGTTTCTAAGACTAGCGCCTCATCCCAGTTGGGCTACACCGGCATATCGATCATGGCTACGGAGGTAGGATTCGAACCTACGTCAACGAGTGTCAGAGACTCGCGCCTAACCGCTCGGCCACTCCGTAAGATTTGATTGGTGGACCTGGCACGATTTGAACGTGCGACCTCGACCTTCGCAGAGTCGCGCTCTCATTCCACTGAGCTACAGGTCCATGAAATTGGCGGAAGGGACAGGACTCGAACCCGCAAGCGACAATGCGCGGTAGTTTTCAAGACTACTGCCTTACCAGTTAGGCTACCCTTCCATGAGATTGGCAGGGATGCTCAGATTCGAACTGAGAATGTCGATTTTGGAGACCGGCGGTTTGCCAGTTAGCCTACATCCCCACAAAAGTTTGGTGCATGTGGTAGGACTCGCACCCACGAAGGACATGACGTCCGCCTGATTTACAGTCAGGTGCCTTTGCTGCTCGGCCACACATGCAAATGAATCCGCAGATTTCAAATCTCGTTAACAAGATTTCAAATCCACGATTCATCTGTGCTAAAAAATAGATGAAGGCAGAGAGAAACATTGCCGCGAACACACTTCGAGGCACACTTCTCCTTAGGATGGCGTTCTCACGGACTCTCGCAAAGCACCGAGAACGTCATCCGTTGAAGGCTCCCTGCCTTCATCTCTCGCAAATAGGTACTTCGATTGTCAAAAAACAAAAGGAGCGGGCTTTTAACTTCCCAGGGAAGCTGCCCGCTCCTTCAATTCTCTGAATTTGCTTTGAGATTTGGGAGCGGGAGTCCGCTCCCGCTGACTTAATGCCTGGTATTAGGGTTATCTATGGCTACTTCGCGTCCGAGTCTGCCGCCAAAAATACTCGGCGTTGACGCCGTTTGACCTAACGAGCAGACGAACGTATACATGCCGGCGCACGGCCGCCATTTCGTCGAATGCTCTTTGTAGGTCCTTGTCATCATCATAGAAATTTTTCCGTTTACCTTACGCGCAGTTCGTACGCGCGAACTGATGTGTATAAGATAGGACCACTGGTCCTGTCAAGACTTTTCTTTCAAAAAAATTGCTTATCGACTTCGATAGATCTTACGAGCTGCGAGTTGCCTCGACTATCAACGACCAATTGAGGATTGAAACGACATGATTCATCACGTGGTGTCCCTCGTGGGGTTCGTGATCTTTGCGAGTGTGGCGTGGTTGCTTTCCAGTAATCGGCGGCGAATTGCATGGAAGACGATCGCCTGGGGTGTGGCATTACAACTCCTCATCGGTCTGATCATTTTTCGCTTACCTGTTTCACACCGGATCCTGCTGTGGCTGAACGATGCGGTACTGGTCCTGCTCAACGCGTCAAAGAGCGGTTCGGTGTTCCTGTTTGGACCGCTGGCGGCGAGTCCCGGAGAGGAGGGCTCTGTTGGATTCATTCTCGTGTTCCAGGTTCTTCCGGTTGTGATTTTCTTTGCCGCATTCACGGCGATGCTCTATCACCTGCGCGTGTTGCAGGTGTTCGTGCGACTCTTCGCGAGGCTCTTCCATCGCACGATGAAGATCAGTGGCGCCGAATCACTGTCCAGCGCCGCGAACATCTTTGTGGGTATTGAATCAGCGCTTGTGGTGCGGCCATACCTCGAGAAGATGACGCGCTCGGAGTTGTTGTTGATACTCACGACGGGCATGGCCACTGTCGCATCGAGTGTGCTCGGGGTTTACGTGGCGTTTCTTGCGGGCGTGTTTCCACAGATCGCGGGACACCTGATATCAGCTTCAATACTCGCGATACCTGCGTGCGTGGTTGTGTCGAAGCTGCTGATTCCTGAGACTGAGACGCCCGAGACGCTTGCGGCTGTTCCGCCGGAAGATGAATCCAGTCGATCGAAGAATCTGATCGGCGCGATTATTCAGGGAGCGATGGATGGGCTGAAACTGGCTGCGGGAATCTCTGCATTGATCATCGCGATCCTCGGCATCGTAGCGCTGCTAGACAAGCTACTCGGAGTCGCGAGCTCCTGGTTCGGGATGAGCGAGCCGCTTTCGATCGTGAGGATCCTTAGCTGGTTGTTTTACCCGTTCGCGTTTCTCCTCGGCTTGCAAACGAGCGATGTCCCGGTTGCGGCACGCTTGCTGGGCGAACGAGTAATACTCACTGAAGTCGTCTCCTACAACCATCTGGCCCAACTAATCTCCAGCGGCCAGCTAACCTCTCCACGCACTGTCGTGATCCTTAGCTACGCACTCTGCGGCTTCGCACACGTAGCCGCAATGGCAATCTTCGTGGGCGGCACCGCCGCCCTCGCCCCCTCACGCCGCGACGACCTCGCCAGCCTCGGCCTGCGCGCCCTGGTGGCAGCTACCTTGGCAACACTCATGACCGGATGTGTTGCGGGGATCTTCAGCAGCGGCGAAGGCGTATTGTTAGTCAGACCAAACTAAACTTGTCATTGTCATTTGCAACCGTGGGGTGGGCCATCCCACGCGAGTGCTTGCAGAGTTTACTGCTGCTTTGTCGCTGCTGATTTTCCGCTGCTGTTAGCTGCGGTTGAGACGAAGGTTCCGGTGAGGGCGGAGCCGTCGCTTTGAAGTTTCCAGAGAAAGCGGCCGTTGGTTCGTCGCGTTAGTCCGTCTTCAACGAAGGTGGCGACAATCTTGTCGCCGTCGATTGAGCCCGTCACGCGGATTGGGGTTCTATTGTTCTGAGGGAGGGTGCGTCCGTTCTCGGAAAACTTTTCACCGGTTGCGGTGAAGTCTTTTCCCGTCTGCTTGATTTTTAGGCGGAAGCCAACCTGCATCCTGTCAAACGACTGGTAGCGGGTTTTCTCGACGGTATTGATGACCTTCCATTCACCAGCGAGATCCTGCGCATCCACCTCGCGCTGTTCGGATTCGTCGCGTGGCTGCGGGTTCGATTGTTTCACTTCAGCGATTGAAGGTTCAGGAACTGGTTGCGATGTTGATTCAACGCTCGTTGTTGCTGACGCTACTTGCTGGCGCGCTTTCAGTCTGGACCTCAATGCAATCGCTACGACTGCCGTCACAACCAGTATCAGGGCCAGATAAAGTGCGATGCGCGCTCGCTGGAATGTAAACGCATGCACATTGGTAGGCGCTGCTACTGGCCTGGCTTCGATCGTTGGAGTGTCTTGTAAATCGTCCGCGCGCATCTCCTCCACCTCAGCAAGTGGAACTACCTGCTCAGGCATCATGTTCCAATCGATTTCAGTGTCGGGATTAGAGTGGGAACCGTCCACCTCCGCCGCTTCGATTCCAAAGAACTGGCTCAAGACGATGCGTTCACTCGGACTAATCGATCCCGAGTGGGGCGGGTAGGTCGCGTGAACAAAGTTGAACTCCGCGTCCCGCAGGGAAACGGCTGCGTTAACTGCCTGAAAACCTTCCAGCGATCCGAGCCTTGCATACATCAATTTGCCGTCGCCGAATAGCAGAGCGCCGTGCGTTCCGGAGGAATTGATCTCGAGCCGTCCGCTTTCACGATTCGACGCAATGCTCTTGATGATATCGAGAATCCCGTGAGTGTTACCGACCTCTGACATGTTGCTGGTTCCCTCGCTTGTACAAACTGATCGTGTGATTTCAGGGGAATTTAGGAAGAGGAAGGCAGTCTAGTCAGCAGACTTGGCGGTGTCAATTCGTCAGACAAACCGCAAAAGTTTCGTTAACAAGTAAGCATACATTCGCTGCTCCAACGCGTTAGACAAGCAGACACAAGGAGCAATTATCATGAATGCGATTACACAGATCATCACGCAACAACTCGGCGGAAACGCGGCCCGCACAATCGCGCAACGATTTGGTATCAGTGAAACAACAGCTAATACAGCTATTCAGATGGGCGTACCTCTGATTCTGGCCGCGTTGGCACGCAACGCTTCACAACCGCAAGAGGCTCAGAACCTGCATCAGGCTGTAGCCACCGACCACGACGGCAGCATCTTCGATAATCTCAGCGGTTACCTGCAAAATCCGCAAAACGCAAACGGCGCAGGGATTCTGGGACACGTCTTTGGAAACCAGAAGCCGGCCATTGAAAACAATCTTGCGCAGGCAACGGGAATCGATCAGAGTTCTGCCGGCGGTTTGCTTGAGACTTTGGCTCCGCTAGTAATGGGCTCACTCGGAAGGGCACAACAGCAAAATGGACTTGATGCTTCCGGTTTGTCTGACTTGCTGAACAATCAGCAGCAACAGGCCCAGGCGAACGCGCCGGGAGCGATGAGTATGCTTAGTTCGCTGTTGGATCAGAACAAGGATGGCAGTTCGATGGACGACCTTCAGCGCATGGCTGCAAGTTTCTTCAAGTGATCGCGTTAACTCTGGTAAGCGCGTCCGGCCAAACTCGCGACTACGGTCACCAGCTCAGCCGAGTCAACGGGTTTGGGAAGGTGAAACTGGAATCCCGAACGTAGCACGCGCATTCGATCTTCGGCCCTTGCGTAGGCGGTAAGAGCGGCTGCCGGGATCTGTCCGCCACGGTCCTCAGGCAGCGCGCGAATTTTTGAGATCAGTGAGTAACCATCTTCATCGGGCATTCCCAGATCGCTAATGAGAATGTCAGGCTTATGCTCTTCCAGTGCGACTAAGGCTTCGGCAGCGGATTGACTCGTTATCACTTCAGAGCCACATTCCTTAAGCACTTCGCTGATTAATTCGCGTGTGTCCGGCTCGTCATCAACTACCAACACCTTCAAACCCTTAAGTGAAGGCAAGCCTTCGAAAGAGATGCTCTCGTCGCCTTGAGTCGAATGAACAGCCTCAGCCTCTTTTTGATTACTGACTAAGCCAACGAACGGCAACGTGATCGTGAAGGCTGCGCCTTTTCCTTCTCCTTCACTATGCACACTCACACTGCCACCATGCAGATCGACAAGTTGACGCACAATGGAAAGACCGAGTCCGAGACCTCCATGTATTCGCGTCGTGCTCGCATCTGCCTGGCGGAAGCGATCGAAAACATAAGGCAGAAACTCTTTGCTGATCCCGACGCCTGAATCAGTCACGACTATCTCTACGTGTGAGTTGATGCGCTGGACCTTGACTTGTATGCGACCGCCTCTCGGAGTGAACTTGACGGCGTTGGTTAAGAGGTTCCAGACAATCTGTTGCAGTCGATCGGCGTCTCCGGAGATTGGCCCAGCCGCGGGATCCAACATCGTCTGGAGCTGGATAGCCTTGGCATCGACCGCCGGACGCACCGAATCCATCGCTGCGTTGATGATGGAGATCAAATCAACCAAGCGCACATCAAGCCGGAGCTTTCCGGAAATGATGCGCGACACGTCGAGGAGATCGGCAACTAATTGCGCCTGTGATTTTGCGTTGCGATAGATGGTTTCCACTGCGCGTTCTGCATTTGCATCCGTAAGTTTGCCAAGACGCAGCATGTGAGCCCAGCCCATGATTGCATTCAGCGGATTACGCAACTCATGCGAGATCGTCGCCAGAAACTCGTCCTTTAAGCGGTTTGCTCGCTCCGCTTCATTACGCGCTAACTTTTCACTTGCCAGGAGCTTCGAGCGAGCTTCGATCTGCGCTTGCAACTCGGCTTCACGCGCGACGCGTTCGGTGACCTCTTCGATGACCGTGAGCGTTCCGATTATGCGTCCTTCGTGACTCAGCGGAGAGATCCGAACCGCCTGTTGCATTTGCGCGTAGCCGTGCTCGGTGGAAACTGCCGGCATCGAGATCAAATAGCCGTGCAGCGCTTGTGATAAGACTCGCACCTGGCCTTCAAGCGCCCACTTGTAATGTCTATCCAAGCGACGTTCGATGAGTTCCGGAAACAGATCGAGCAGATTGTTACCAATCACTTCGTGAGTACGTTTGCCGGTGTGCTCCTCCATCCAGTGGTTCCACTCGACTACAGTCAATTCATTATCAGTCGTAACAATCCCCTGCGCCGCCAGGTCGTGCATCCAGTGCCGGACCGCCGCGTTGAGCAATGTTTCCTTGGAGCTTATCTTTGTCATCATCAACAACGCCGAAGGGGCTAAAATAATTCACCCGCTCTGCTGTGCCTCCCAGGCGTCGACTTCCTGGATTAAACGGTCGAGCGACTCGACGCTCAACACGATCACTAAGAATCCTTTGACTGAACTGTCGCGGAGTTGGAACGCAGTGTAGATCACGAGCGCGTAATGCATCTCGGTCTTACCAGTCGTCGTATTTGCGATCAACTCATCAAGCGTCTCGAGATGAAGCCGCGGCACGGAGAACGTCACGTGAACGTTCAGTAAATTTCCAAACATTCCCAAACACGCATTCAAGAGAATGTTTCCAACCTCAGTTAAAACTTCCCGCGCTGACTCGTCGAGAAAGTTAGACGGGTTGTGACCATCCGTAAGTAAGTCGGTAAGTTGCACGGCGCCTTCGTAATTCAGCAGCAAAAGCGCATCACCCGCAACCGGTCCGGCAAAAACCTGATGAATCGACGCCACATCTCCCGGAACAAAGTTCGCCAGCGCTCCACGCAATTCCGCAGTCCGATAAACCGCAACTTCCGGCGGATTGAGCACCACTCGATGCCCGGTCAATTCCGAGAGTGCCGCACCTGTTCGCGCAAAAGCGATGTTGATGAGCTCCGCTAGTGCATCATTCTGCCGGTCAGTTAATTTCACCCAATAGCTCCTTTTGCCAACGCTGCCTCAACAGCAACCACCACCTGGTCCGAAACAAAAGGTTTATTAATGAATCCGAGTGCACCCGCCTCATCAACCATCTTGCGCGTCGAACTCTGGATATCGGCACTCGCAACTACTACTCGTGCCTCCTGGTCGATCTCACGCAATTTCACGAGCACGTCAAGTCCGTACATGCCTTTCATTACCAGGTCGAGCAACACCAGAACTGGCTTCTCGAGAAAGTAAACTTCAAGCGCAGTCATTCCGTCGTCTGCTTCCACGACCTCATAACCGGCAGATTCGAGGATTCGTCGCAAGGTCCGGCGCGAAAGTGCTGAATCATCGACGATCAGAATCTTTCCGCTCATACGACCTCCCTCATAGCGTGGGCCATGTCTTCCAGATCGACACTCTTATCACTAAGCCCAGCTTCCATCACAGTGCATGGCATACCATACACGACGCAACTGCTCTCCGCTTCTGTGAAAATGAGTCCGCCCTGCGATTTGATCCAGGCCGCACCCTGCTTTCCATCCGAGCCCATCCCGGTCATCACTACACCCAATACTCGATTGCCGTAAACATCCGCCGCAGACTTAAACAACACATCAACTGAGGGCTTATGCAGCGAATCAAAAGGTTTAGCATCGAGGTGTGTAACGACCTTGCCGCTTGCTTCCCGTCTAAACGTCAGGTGACGGCCCGCGGGCGCAAGAAACACGCGACCGGGTTTGACTTCATCTCCCTCTGCTGCCTCTCGCACTTCGAGCCGCGATAGTTCGTTCAACTTCGCCGCGTACATCTCGGTATAACCGACCGGCATGTGCATCACCATCACAACTGGAGTGGGAAAGTCTTCCGGCAACTCGGGTATGAGTCGTTTAAGTGCCTGGGGCCCACCGGTCGAGATACCAATCACGACCAGATCTACGGTGTGACTTCCGGGAACCTTCAGCGCCGGCTCCCTTACCGCTGTGCTCGCTTGAGGCATTGAAGTGGGAATTCTGTTCAGCGCGATCTTGCCGGCTGCTTTGACCTTTTCAATCAGCTCCGCACTCACCTCAAAAATCTTTTCACTCGCCAGTGCGGTTGGCTTTTGCACAAAATCGATCGCGCCTGCATCGAGTGCATCCAGAGCGGCTTCAGCAGTCTCCTTCGCGACACTCATGATGATGATCGGAACCGGACGCCGCCGCATCTGTTCGCGCACAAAGCCGACGCCATCGAGTTCAGGCATGATGAGATCGCACGTGACCACATCCGGATCGAGTTGCTCCACCAGATCGAGTGCTTCTCGACCGTCGCGCGCAGTGCCGACGACCTCGACGAAAGGACTGCGAGAAAGAATTTCTCTGACTACCTTCCGCACGTAAGCAGAATCGTCAACTACTACCACTCGTAAGACTCGATCCATCAAATTGCTTTCTCGCGCTTCAAGTAAACAAAAGCGTCGTCAACTTCGGTTAATGTAAAATCCGTCGTCAGTCGTAATAATGATTCGGCGGCGCCGACAAACAGGTAACCCGGCGGCCGGATAAACCTCGAAAAGGAACGAACCACCCGGCTGATAGCGTTCTGGGAAAAGTAAATGAAGACGTTGCGACAGAAAATAAAATCGGCGGCTGCCAGTGGCGCGATCTGGCTCTCCTCGATCAAGTTTGCAATGCCCCACTTGATGCGTGAATGGAAGTCACTGCTCACGCGCCAGCCTGAAGCGTCCGGCTCGAAATAGCGGGCGCGTAGATGCGGCGGTAAGTTTCGAAAAGC
>DASVGE010000322.1:0-8055 GCA_036379695.1 Pyrinomonadaceae bacterium
GGAATCCGGCCTTCAAGCGTTTATCCTTGCCGGCGGCGCCTCGAGCAGGATGGGCACTGATAAATCCCAACTGCGCCTCGAGCAGCAGACTTTTACCGAACGAATCGCAGAAACACTGCTGAAAATCACAGACTCAGTAACTATTGTCGGACGAGACTCCGATGAGTCTTCTCTCCCAAGCGTTGCAGACGTCTATCCAAAATGGGGCGCGCTGGGTGGGATTCACGCCGCCCTCACCGCCTGCTCGCGCGAGTGGGCTCTCGTCGTTGCCTGTGATCTGCCATTTGTTACCGCCGAGCTGTTCGCGTACCTGGCAGCGCTGCGTATGGACCATGACGCAGTAGTTCCGGTACAGGAAGACGGCCGGCCGCAACCGCTTGCGGCGCTCTATCGCGTCGATCCCTGCCTGCAACAAGCAACGGCCCTGATCGAAGCCGGACGAAGACGGCCTTTGGACCTTCTCGACTCGGTTAAGACGCGTTGGGTGGCGTTTGATGAACTGAGGAATTTCGCTCGGGCGCAGAGTTTTTTTGTTAACATCAACACGCCTGACGACTACGATGACGCGATCCGAGGACACTCACGCTAATGCCACCACGACGACGAATTGGTAAAAGGCTCATCAAGTCTTTGCTGCCAATAGCGCTGGTAGTTGTGCTGGCTGTCGTAGGCGCGCTTTCGTTTCTGGTTTACTGCGTTACACGTCCTGCTAAACGACCTTACGTAGTCACTCCTGAATCCTTCTCGAGAATCATTGGACGCGCGATCAAGGTTAGTGATGAGACCTGGCCCACCCGCGATGGTCACAAAGCGCGCGGCTGGCTGCTCAAAGGCGCCGAGGGCGCGCCGGCAGTGGTGTTGCTCCATCGATACGGCGGCGATCGCTCGTGGCTTTTCAACCTCGGCGTCAAGATCAACGAAGCGACTAATTTCACGATCCTGTGGCCCGACCTGCGCGGGCATGGTGAGAATCCGCCTATCAATTGGACTTCGCTGGGCGTTCGCGAAAGCGACGATCTGATGGATGCGTTCCAATACCTGCGCAGTCTGAAGTCGGAAAATCAGAAGACGCTGGTGGGGGAGAGTTATGGTGTTTATGGAGTGGAACTCGGCGCCTACAGTGCTCTCAAATCCGTAGGCGAGGAAGCACCGGTAAAGGTGTTGGTGCTCGATTCGGTTGTGAGCTCGCCGAATGATCTGCTCAAGACGGCGGTTGCGAGTTGTGTCGGGATCGACAACGCCCTGGTCCAATCTTTTTCACGCCTCGCGATGAGGATGTATTTGTTGGGCGCTTACAACGATACCAGTGCGTGTGATTATGCGCGGTCGTTGGGTAACCAGAAAGTGCTGCTTCTGTCGGGACCTGAAGCCGGGGAGTTGCGCCAGGTGACGTCGTCACTGCAAAGCTGTTTCCGCGAGCCGGCCAATGTGGAAACGCGAACGGATCTGCCGTTGAGTGGTTACAGTCTCCCCTCCGCGACCGGCGAACAAGGTGAGGCCTACGATCGCGTCGTCATCGAATTCTTCGCACGCAACCTGCGCTAAGGCTTCCAGCCAAGAACAGCGGTTTTCCCGTTGTCACCGATAACCTCGATACCACGTGCTCCTCTGAAGGTTTCGACGTGCTCAACGGGAAGGAACACGACGAACTTTCCTCCCCATGCGCGCGCCTGATCCACTAACACTTCATCAAACGTCACCGGCTCACCATTAGCGCCGTAAATTACTCGGCCGTACGCATAAAATTCCGCCGAGCGATCGTCGCTGCGTTGCGCAAGCACCGGGGCGTCCGCGTAACCGCGTGCATCCGCGAGCGCGAGCAGGTCTCGCACTGATTCACGATTCGCATAGGGCGCGGCTGCGAAATGCAGCACGATCAGTACCAGCGCGGCGGTCGTGCCCGCGATGAGCAACGGCCATTTCGAATTGCGGACCGCAGTCAGTCGATCGCTAACCAGCAACGCCGCAGCCGGTACAGCCGGCACGATGTAACCCGGCAGCTTCGATCCGGAAAACGAGAAGAAGATGATCGGCAGCAGCAACCACGCGAGCGAGAAGAGGCGAACGATACTCAAGCTGTCGTCACCACGCCAGCTCCAGCTTCGCACCCTTGCGAGCGCGGCGATGAGATGTACCGTCCACGGCAGCGCCAGCATCAGGATGATTACGGGATAAAACCAGATCGGTTGCGGATGGTGATACTTGTTCGAGACGTAGCGCGTGAAATGGTGTTGGATAAAGAACTCATCAATAAAGGTCCAACCATGTTTCGCGATCACCGGTCCATACCAGATCGCCGCCACGGCCAGCGCCAGCGGAATTCCCCACAGCAAGCTCAACAGCACAGATGTCTGCGGCCAACGCCGGCGTAGCAGATAGTAAAACCCGACCACACCAAACGGGATCACGATTCCCACTAATCCCTTGGCCATTAACGACATTCCCACAAACGCATAGAACCCCGCCAATAACAATCGCTTTCTTTTCGTCGTCGGTAGTTCGTGCAGGAGAAAGAACGCGAGTGACCACGTCGTCGTCATCGTCACCACCACATCGAAACTCGCGGCCCGTGAAAACACGATCAACCCAAGACAGCTCGCCGTCACAATCAAACTCCAAAAACCCATTCCGCGATCGACTTCACGCGCCACACACCAGACGGCGAGAATCGTCAGTAACCCGCAGATCGCTGGTCCAAACCGTGCCGACCATTCGCTCACGCCAAACACTTTGAAGCTCCCTGCGATCAACCAGTAAAGCAGCGCCGGTTTCTCAAACCATGTGTGACCACCAAGCGTCGGCGTGATCAGATCCCGGTTCAGAAACATCTCGCGCGCAATCTGCGCGTAGCGCGGCTCGTCAGGCCCGAGCAGCGGCAGTTTCCCAAGCCCGTAAAGGTAAAACGCAATAACGATGATGCAGAGGAAAATGTAGACTCGCTTGGCAAGCGTTGAAGGATGCAAGTATATTCGGCTCCGATTCGTCAGTCGTTCAGACTAACACATTATGTTACGCACAGCAGTTATCGGAGTCGGCAGCCTGGGCCGCCAGCACGCACGCATTCACGCCGCGCTCGCCGCTGAAGGCCGCGCCCAATTCACTTCCGTTTGCGATCTAAACGAAGAAACCGCTCGCAACGTCAGTAGCGAAAGAAATACTGACTGGACCACCGATTGGCGTGATTTGATCGGCCGCATCGACGCCGCCAGCGTAGCGGTGCCGACTGAAGCACACTGCGAGATCGCGTGCGCGCTGCTCGAAGCGGGCATTCACGTGCTCGTTGAAAAACCGATCGCGCGAACGCTCGACGAAGCCGATCAAATGATTCGCGCCGCCGAAAAAGGCAACGCCGTGCTACAGGTCGGACACCTCGAACGTTTCAACCCCGCGATGGTGGCGTTGCGCCCGCACGTTCGCAAGCCGGTTTATTTTGAGATTCATCGCGTGGGCGAGTTCACCGCGCGATCCCTGGACATCGACGTAGTGCTCGACCTGATGATTCACGATCTCGATATCGTGCAGTGGCTCGTTGGTGAAGAGGTCGAAGTCACCAACATACACGCAGTGGGAATCGCGATTCTCACGAACAAGGTCGATGCGGCAAATGCGCGGCTGGAGTTTTCCTCCGGCGCGGTGGCAAACATTACGGCCTCGCGCGTGGGCACGGAAAAGATCCGGAAGATGCGTTTCTTTCAACCTCATGACTACGTCGCCGTCGACTATGTCACCAAACGCGCCTCGGTGAGTGGTCTCGCGCCGCCGGCGGCGAGCGGTGCGTGGCCTGGAGTTCACGTCAAGCACCTCGATATCATTGACGTCGAACCACTGCGGGCGGAGATAGTTTCGTTTTTGGAGTCGGCAAGGGATGGGGCGCCACCCGCGGTGTCCGGATTAGAGGGTCGCAATGCGCTCGCCCTCGCGCTGCGAACCATGGATCGAATCCGCGAGCACGCTGAACATCCCGGTGTGAGTGAATTGAGTGCGAACGTTCGCTGACACTCATGGATATAAGAAATGAACAGCTATCGGCCCTGCTTCAGGAGCACATCGAAGCGGGCGAGTTTCCTTCGGCGGTTTACCTCGTAGCGGAGCGTGATGACGTCGTCTTTACTGACGCGCTGGGTCTTTCAGTAGTCGAACCTTATCGCGTCGCAAACAAGCTCGACACCATCTACGATCTCGCCTCACTAACCAAGCCACTCGTCACTGCCCTGCTCTGCGCGCGTCGCATCGAACTGGGCGAACTAACGCTCGACAGTTCTGTTTCGCATTATCTCGGCGAGTTTGATCGGACGGACAAGCAGACGATCACAGTACGCGAACTGCTGACACACACGTCGGGTCTGCCCGCGTGGCGTCCGCTTTACCTGCTCACCGAAGACGAGCCGGAGCGCGCCGCCGGAGCGATTGCGAGCCTGGATCTCGAGTACAAGCCAGGCACGCGCGTGGTCTACAGCGATCTGGGATACATCGCGCTTGGTATTCTGCTGGAACGCATGAGTCATCAGCGTCTCGCGGACATGGCGCAGCGCGAGATCTTCGAGCCGCTAAAGCTCGCGCAGACTTTTTTCAATCCGGAGCTTGCGTTGCAGACGGGGATCGCGGCGTGTGAAACCGGCAATGCGTACGAACTCGACATGTGTAAACAGATGGGCGCCGGTGAGTATGTGAATTCACGTCAACGATTGATCTGGGGCGAGGTACACGACGGCAATGCGTACTTCCTCGGTGGCGCGGCAGGACATGCAGGATTGTTCTCGACGGCGCGCGAGACGTTTCTGATCGCGCAGCAGTTTCTCGGCGAATCGACCAAGTTGCTGACGCCGGAAACATGCCGGATGTTTCGTGAGAACATGACGCAGGGACTGGACGAAGCGCGTTCGATCGGTTGGCAACTGGCGGCAACGAAGGATGCAACCAGCAGCGCGGACCTGCCGCCGGACAGCTTCGGTCATAACGGATTCACCGGAACGTGCGTCTGGATCGACCCAGGCCAACGGCGCGTCTTCATCCTGCTAACGAACCGCACCCACGCCCGCGTGCTGCCTTTCGCAAATATCAATGCCGTGAGGCGCGAATTTAATAGCCTGGCGGTCAACGCTCTCGTGCAACGGCAAGCGGGGGCAAGCCACCCTTCCTGACTTGTTCTTTTAGGTGGATCGTGGGAAGTAACGGCAGAAAGGAAAGAACAAGTCAGGAAGGGCGGCTTGCCCCCGCTTGCCGTTGCCGCTTTGCGTGAGAACTAAAGTCTGAATCGCAGCGTCGTGCCGATGACATTGAGATCTCCCGGCACGCTCACGCCGTCGTTCTGCCGCAGGTAAAAGTATTCCTGTGTGAAGTGTTTGTTAAAGACCTTGCTCGCACCGATCGCGAAGCGATTGCGCACCCAGCGGTCGACGCTCCAGTCGTAGAAAACCTCGTCGCCGATAAGAAAAGACCAGCCCGATTTCCCGTCGCCAATCGGATACTCGAGCAACAAACGGTTTCGATATCTCGTCGAGTTCACCCCCGAATTCCGAAACCGGCGCTCGAACTGGTTTCGATCCGTAAACCTGAACTTATCCACGTTGAAACGCAACGTCACCGGCAACGTCAGACGATTCTCCCAAACGCGCCGGTTGCGAACAGGCTGCATGTTGATGTTCAGGTAGTTTGGCGACACTGTCACATACTTTCCCTCTCGGAAAGTGAATCCCACGCCAAGCCGTTCATCTACCGGACGGTTGATATCGCGCCCAATCCGCAGCGTCCCCAGAATATTGAAATCAAACTGTTTATTGATTGGCACCGCGACCTGCACATCCGT
Source organism: Pyrinomonadaceae bacterium (assembly GCA_036379695.1). Taxonomy (GTDB): domain Bacteria; phylum Acidobacteriota; class Blastocatellia; order Pyrinomonadales; family Pyrinomonadaceae; genus PSRF01. The sequence goes on from DASVGE010000322.1 coordinate 5,807, forward strand.
CCAAATTTGATTGTCGGTTCGATCGACTGACTGCGCCCACGCACACGACGCCAGTACAAACACGGTGAGAAGCTGTAAGAGCAGTTTACCCGTTCGCTTTTTCAAATTATGCCCTTGTGCTTTTTATTGGTAAGACAGTGAAAGACGCCAACGCTACCACTACCCGTTCGCCAACCTGCAAACGCGTGGTGCTGGCTTCTGGTTTGGGACGAGTTGCGATGATCAATTTTGTAGCAGCCGCCTGGCTTTCAGGTGTGTCCGTGGTCAGGTAAAACGGAGTCTCGTCAGTCGTGCACTCCTCTGCGCCATGCTCCAATCGTAGCCGCAGCCGTTCATACGCGCCGACAAAAGTGATCTCTTCTACGAGCGCGCTGGAGAGCCGGTGATGTCCGGGCCGCAAAAAGTCTCCGTGATTCAGGGAAACATCCTCGGGACGAAAGACGATTTTTACGCAGGCGTCCTGCTTGAACGACGCCTTGTCGAGGTTCGCGGGAATCTTCGCCGAACCGACTTCGATGAAGTCTTTCCTTATCACCGCATCGAGAATATTCGCGGCGCCGAGAAACGTGGCGACGTACTCCGTCGCGGGATGATTGTAGATTTCAAACGGAGTGCCGATCTGTTCGATGTGGCCCACGTTGAGTACGGCGACGCGATCGCCGAGTTCGAGAGCTTCTTCCTGATCGTGTGTGATGAAGATCGCGGGCACGTTCACTTTCTTCAGCAGCGCGCGGATTTCACGGCGCAGGTGAGTACGCGTCTGCGTGTCGAGCGCGCCGAAGGGTTCGTCAAACAGCAGCACCTCGGGTTTATAAGCGAGTGTTCTGGCGATCGCGACGCGCTGTTGCTGACCACCCGAGAGCTGTGACGGATACTTCTTGCGGTGTTCTTCGAGTTGGACCAGCGATAACAACTCGTTCACCGTCTCCTTAATCTCCCTGCGCTTGCGTTTGCGGATGCGCAGGCCGTAGCCGATGTTCTTCTCGACCGTCATCTTGGGAAACAGCGCATACGATTGAAAGATGACGCCCACGCCACGCTCGCGCGCAGGCAACTCGGTTACGTCTTTGCCGTGCAGGATCACTTTGCCGGTGTACGGCATTTCGAGGCCCGCGATGATGCGTAGTATCGTGGTCTTGCCACTACCCGAGGCGCCGAGCAACACCAGCACTTCGCCTTCGGCGACGTCGAAACTGATATTTTCAAGCACACTCGCTTTGCCGAAACTCTTGCTGATTCCAACCACACTGGCAGCAGCGGGCCGTGGCGGCTGCGACGACGACGCCGGTTCCTCATATCTCGGAATGAGTGTCTCTTTAGCTTTCACGACTCAGTCCACATCAAGCCAATCACGCGCGAAAAACAGCACGCTGAATATCAGGAACGAAAACAGTGCCAGGACGATCGCGATCGCGTTTGCCGCCTCGATCTGGCCTTCGTTGAATTTCGCGAAGATGTAGAGCGGCGCCGTCTGGGTGCGTCCGGCAAGATTTCCGGAGACGAGGATCGTCGAACCAAATTCACCCACGGCGCGCGCAAACGTCAGCAACGCACCCGAAACGATTGCGCCTCGCAACGACGGCAACGTCACGTACCAGAACGTTTGCCAGCGCGTGGCGCCGATGGTGGCCGAAGCTTCTTCGAGCGATCGGCTCATCGTGTCAAAGACGGGTTTGATCACACCAAACGCGAGCGGGAAAGTGACGAAGATATTGGCGAGGATGATCGCGCCCGCTGTGAACATGATTTGCACGCCGTGCGGCGTCAGCAGACGTCCGAGCGTGCCGTAAGGTCCCCAGAGCAGCAGCAGTGCGAAGCCGGCAACCGCGGTCGGAATCGCAGTCGGAAGCGAGATGGTGACGATGAGTGCGTTGCGGCCCCAGAAGTTGTAACGCGACAAAACGTAAGCTGCGAAGAGACCGAAGATGACGTTGAAGACAGTGGCCCAAAAGCTGGTCGCCATCGAAAGCTTGAGCGCGAACACGGCTTCCGGCGCCATCAACGCCGCCCAGAATTTGTCCAGTCCGCTGCTGGTACCGAAGATGAAGATGGAAGCGAGCGGAAGAAAGACGAGCGGCAACATCATGAACAGGAGCATGCCGATGCTGAGTGGTCGAACAACGTCGAAACCACGCACATGCCGCATTGCTGGAGCGATACTACTCATCAGCCTTAACGCGTCGTTGTACGGGCCTCCTTGGAGTGCGGTGCCTTGGCACCGCTTTGGTCATTGGTGAAAGCGGTGCCAA
>DASVGE010000323.1:0-38009 GCA_036379695.1 Pyrinomonadaceae bacterium
AATCTGTGTAATCTGTGGATAGAAAGGTGAAACCCAGGGCACCACCCGAGCGCTGAGTATATTTCGACGGCAGAATATATTTTAGATCGACAATATATTTTGGATGTGATAAACATGCCCCACCGATCATGATTGTCGCGCGTATTGATAAGCTACTGGCGAAGGAAAAGCGAACGTTTTACTGGCTGTCAAAAGAGACGGGTGTAAGCCACACCACTTTGTGGCGCTTGAAAAAAGGCAAAGCGGTGGGAATCAACTTTGAAACTCTCGAGAAGATCTGCCGCGCACTACGATGCCAGCCCGGTGACGTTTTAGTCCTTACGAACGATGTGGTTCGCCCGGAACGTCAATCGCCGCAAGGTCGCCGGAAGTCGTGATCCCGTTCCAGAGATCCAAGAAAGTAACTAAGCACACTGTTAGCTTCAAGCAGTCATCCCCGCGAGTTAAGAGTGTTTTTATATCGACTGGCCTGAGTTTATGGCCCACCGTCGACAGCTCAGGATCATGCTATGAAAATCCTACTCTATAACCCCGATAATGGAGTGACACGGAACTTCATGCCACACCTCTGGATGTTCCTGTTGAAATCATTAACTCCGCCTGAGCACGAAGTTTTGTTAGTGGATGGTAACGCCAGGCCCATGAACGAAAAACAGATCGCTCGTTTTGCCCAAAAAGAAAGAGTTGACCTGGTGGGTATCGGCGCCATGACTCGAATGATCGCGCGAGCTTATCGTTTTGCCGACGCATTTCGAGCGGCCGGCATTCCAGTAGTGATGGGTGGTCCACACGTTACCGAATTACCCGGCGAAGCTCTGGGTCACAACGGCGAACCCAAACACGCTGATGCGGTCGCGCTCGGCGAAGCCGACGAAACCTGGCCCCGGATCATTGCCGACGCCGCGCAAGGCCGGCTGAAGGAGATATATGAACCGGTGGACGATCAGGGAAAGGAACGAAAGCCGAGCCTAAAGGAGTATCCGGTAATTCCCTGGGATACCATCGATCTGGATCAGTTTAACCTGGTTCCCAACGTGTTCCGCCGCTTAACTGAGCGGCATGGTACTGGATGGAAATCTTTCAACATGGTGCCTGTTGAATCAGGCCGCGGCTGTCCATATGGATGTGAGTTTTGTACGGTGACGGGATTCTTTGGGGACTCGATCCGCTTTCGCACCAATGAGAGCGTTGTCAATGAACTGCTAATGCTGAAGCGGCGCGCGCGAACGGAACGTGGGCAGGTCTCCGTTTTCTTCATCGACGACAACTTTGCCATCAGCATCAAGAGAACAAAGTCATTACTCCGAGATATTATCGCCGCCGAAGCTCAACTACCCTGGGTGGCGCAGATCAGCGCAAATCTTTTACGCGATGAAGAACTGGTTGATTTGATCGCCGAGTCAGGCGGCAAATGGATTTTTATCGGAATGGAGTCGCTCGACGCCGCGAATCTCTCGGACGTAAACAAGAATTTCAATAAGCCGGAGGAATACGCGGCCGTCCTGAACCGGCTGGCCAAACGAGATATCTATGCGATCACTTCCTTTATCATCGGACTTGATAACGATACGGCCGGAGTAGCCGAACGTACTCTCCGGCAGATCGAACAGTGGCCGCCCGGACTGCCTGTTTTCAGCGCTCTCACTCCATTGCCCGGTACGCCGCTGTACGCAAAACTCGAAACTGACGGACGCCTTACGCGCCCCAAACACTGGTTAAACTTTGCTCCGTTCAAACTGTCCCATTCGCCATTGAAAATCTCAGTATCTGACGCAGAAAGGGAGATCGATCAAGCCTGGCGCATGTCGTACAAACCCGAGCGCAATGAGAAAGTAGTTAACCTCTTGTTACCTGACAATCCCGATATCGCCGCCATGCACTTCCTGGCGAGGCTTTGTTTTCGCGGCATCTACGTACCACAGATGACCAAAACAGCGTGGCTTAGACTAATCCTCGAAAACCGCCGGCCGCTATTCAAGTTAATTCAGGAAGGTAAACGCCGTCGAACTCTGAAAGGTTTGACCGCAGTTACGCATTAGCAGTTTGAGTCCTTGGTTTTCAGACACCGATTGCCCAACGCACGACAAAATAAACTACTCCCAACAGCAGCAAGATGAAGGCGACGAGGCCTGCCTTGATCAGCAGAACGATGCGGTCAATGCCACTTAAATCGAGTAAATCTAAACCAGATCGAAAGAACCTCTCTGGCTGCTCCGGGATCGCGAAGCCGGCAGCGACTGTTCCCGCGACGGTGTCCGGCACTGCCGGCTCGAAGATCGGAATGGTCCAATTGTATTGGAGTGCTTCCCACTTCAAGTTGCCGGCGAAAGCCATCGCCAATTCCTCCTCGGTCCACGCGATAGTCTTCCATTCCCCGACGTATTGCATGTATTCGTGCTTCCGCGGCAACGTACTGAGCAATTGGCGGATCAATAAGTTCCGCACGATCGCACGATCCTCAGGCTTAGTGAACTGACCATTATTGAAGACTGGTAGTACGGCGTTGACAGCCTCCAGGATGAGGTGACTTTTGGCATTTTGCGCTTCGCGATACGTACTATCTATCCCTGGCGGATTCGGGTTGGTCGCCACGAGGTTTCTCAGTCGCACCAAAGCAGGATCCTTGACTTCGTCGCAAATGATGCGGTTTGTCAATGCCCCGGCAAGGTACTCATACAGGCACCAACCACGGTTCATGTAGTCCGGATCAGAGAGCACCAGCACCTTGTCGATGAAACTGTTCATCGCATCCAGCACCTGGTTTAGAGCTAGCTGCGCTGCGGGGATGGACGTGTCTTGCGGGAACGACGAATAGTCGTAGATGAGGTAGCAATCCTTCAGTGCCTTGAGGTTTCGAAGCTGCTGACCGTCGGGATCCGGATGCGTTTTGCTGAGCCAGCGATGCGAGATGAAGAGCACGGGCTCGGGCTTTGGCGTACCAAGGTAGATCCGCAACCGCTCCAACTCAGCCTCCGATGCCTTTGCCAACTCGGCTTTGGCCTTCGCGACGCGGTCAGGTGATGCGACGTTGTCCGTTGCCAGATAGCGTACGGCGACCTCCTGCCCCTTCGTGAACAACGGCAGCACAAGCCGCTCATCTTCGACCCGTCCTAACTCGGGCTCAAAGGTCGTGTTGAGATAGGCCGGCGCGGGAAGGAGGACCGATCGCCTACCCGGCAACGAGATTGGCCACGGACTGTCGATGGTTGCTGTTCGGTAGAGCTTCAGAGTGTCGGCGCCGTCAACCAGCGACTGAGCCTCGCGGAGTCTCCAGGTTTGATTCTCCAGATCCTTTCGAGCCTTAACCTCTCCGCGGTGCTGCGCAAGCGTCTTGCCTGTGTGCTCTTCGTAGGCTGGGAAACGGTCCCACTGCGCCAAATCACGCGAGTGAACCAACTTCACAAGATGATCTGCCATATCAGGCATCTTAAGACCGGGATTTTGGGATTCTCATAGCTGCAAACATGAAACTCCACGGGGCAAGCCCGTGGTATCTTTCCGACTTTTTGCAAAGCAATCAGGTATCAGGAGAACACAAAATGTGGAACGGCCGGTAGCTTTTTTAATCTTACCGCAGAGTGTCTGGATTCAGGCGCGCATGGCAAGCTCTTTCAGAGGTGTGTCAGCCTCGGTGGGATTTGAGCGGAGGAGATTCAGGACACATTCGAGTCGGAATAGACCAGCGCCGACGGCTGCGCTTACGATTGCCTCGAAGATCTGATCGTCTGTGTAGTTGGCTCGATGCAGCTCGGCTATGTCGTCGTCAGTCAGGGTTGAGGCTTGCGCGGCGATCTTGCGGACGAAGATTTCCAAAGGTCCGGGGAGTCGAGCTCCTTCACTGATTGCTTGCCGCACGTGAGGGGGAAGCGATCCTGGACCGTGGAGAACGGCGTGTCGAAGACGCTCCACCTTTTTTGCGTAAGGATCGTGCGTGTTTTTTGAAGACGAGCCGGAAATCCAGAAACCACTGAGCCGTTTATAACCGAAGATCCTCAGCAGCTTCGCCGCCCTGACAAACAATTCTTCAGCAGGGATCTTAAAACCAAGCGCGTCCGCGATTCGGGTGATGATGTTGAAGCCCACACAAACGTAGGTCGCATCCAGGATCGCGCGGTCGCTCACACCGGCCTTCCGCAGAATCGCAATATCCGGCGTGCCGAGCTGGCCCGGGGCAAGCGTAACTTTCTCCAGAAAAGCTAAAGTCGCACGGAGCCGCTCCTCGATCCTGGCGTTCCGCCAATCCCTAAATATCTCACCTGTTATCTGAGGACCAAGAAATGACCACGCGACCGCGTGGTGAGCTTTCGTTCAAAAGAGACAGTGATTCAGGCTGGCGGTGAAGGCGCCGAACAGTTCGCGTTCGCCGACGGTCCATTCCGAAGGACCACGCAGCAGGTCATGCCCCAGATCGCAGAAGTGTTTGCCGAAGAATTCGGGGCGATAAGTAAAGGTTTTGAGGACGTCGAAAGGCTCAGAGAGCGTCAAGACAGTCGTCAATCCCAGCACAAATTTCTGCCGAATGCCGTGCCCGGTTTGTAGTTTGGATAACCGCATTCGCGCTCGACTGTGTTGCAGAACGGACGAGCAAAATTGAAATTGAACGACTAAAAGAAAGAGGCACCGAAAGTAGCATTCACTGGTTTTAACGGTCACCAACCGAAGCGTTGAGCTTCATCTCCAACTTTTGGTTGAGTCCAGTTGAGCTTTGCTTGGATGGGGTCAGTACAGGGAGCGGTAGCGACCTGGTCAAAGATCAACACTCTCAGGGTTGACCAGGTCGCTACCGCTCCCTGTACTGACCCCATCCAAGTGCGAATCAGACTTTTGAAGGCAAAGCCGTCCAGTTCTGAAAGTGCAGGAGTAGGCCGCGTGCCAGCGAAACTATGAGCAAGGCATAGAAAAAGGCGAATCCGATGTGGCTGATGACCAACATGCAATAGACGAAAGCCGTTGCCGCCCCGAATATCACTTGCTGCCGCCGGTCGCTCGGTGTGGCTCCGGGATCTGTAATCATGTAGAAGGTAAACAGGACGAAACTCACGCCTGTCATGGGAATCAGTCCCACAACCAACGGCAGGTCGTTCACCACACAGCGAACCACTCCCTGAAGTGCAAAAGCAAACACCCACCCAAGCACGAGGGGCATTCGTTTCGCATAACGCACGTTCATGTATGTGCCGAGACAGATAACCACGACCGGGAATGCACTACTCAGGTTACTCGAAAGCTGTTCAGTAAACTGCCAGGGCATGATCGGCGCCAAAGCCGGGAAGAGGAAAACCGTCAGCGCCACGCCCGTGTTTGATGGATTCAGGAAATGGCGTTTCGCGTTATTCACGGTGACTGTGAATAATGCTTTTGACGCAATCGCGATCGCTGCCGCAAACGCAAAGGGCAGCAGCAGTCCGCCGGCATACAACAACATCGACACTGCCAGTCCCGAGATGTGTGCGGGCAGAAGGAAATCTATGAACTTCGTTACACCGCCGGCAAACCCCGGTGGTCTCTTGGCGGCCCATGCATCAACAGCCTCCAGCAATATCTCTGTGCCGTAAGCTGTCAAAAGCGCCACCACCATTTGAGCCCACGAATTTTCGAAACCAAGTACGGTGTGTCCGAGCATGTTCAGCACGGAAATCGTGATGGCAAAGCGGCGGAGAGCGGCTAAACGCAGGTTGGGCTGGCTCATATCGACCCTCCCGCGTTCGGCCAACCTAAAAGAACTGTGTACCGGCCGGGTTTCAATCTCAGTGACCGCTCGCGAACATGCCCATCCGGATCGCGCCAGCGAATCTTAACCTGAACCGTTCCCTGAACATTCCCGAGGCCAAAGTGCAAATCAGGACTGCGCTTGCCACTGTGTCCATTACCACCGTCTACCTGACGCGTCAGCACTTTGCCGTTTGGCAGAGTCACAGTCACAACTGCGCCGACGGCCGCACGTCCGCGCACGTCCACCGCCGCTTTGCCCTCGCGAACAATAGTCTCGTCTGATCCGTCTTTGGTAACAGGCAAGAGTAAGCTCAGACCAAGAGATGCTCCCGTACTGGGACGTTGATTGTGGTAGTAGCTGGCGGGTCCCCACATGTTGGAAACGATCAGGTCGAGAAACCCATCCGCGTCGACATCACCGATCGAGATTCCCCGGCTAACAAAACTTTCGCCAAACCCGATCTCGCGCGAGACGTCAACGTAATGATCGCCGGCTCGTACAAAGAAAGGATTTTGATTTTGTCCCGCGATGTCGGCGCCGGGTTCGATCCTGGGCCAGGAGGACGCTATGTTGGTTATCACTACGTCGTTTGCTGTGCCCAACTCCTGAAGCTCCGGCCACTTGTTCGTATCACCTCGAATAAATCCGGTCGCCTGAAGCGCTTCGGGTACGCCATCGTTGTCGAAGTCGTCGAGTTTCGCGTCCCAGGCCCAGCCGCTGCGCGATAGCCCGAGCGCTTCACCGCGGTTTACATATGGAGCGATGCCTTTCTGCATTTCACTGACGTCACCCGTACTGAGGAAGAGCATTTGACTCTCCTGCAGTCCTTTAGGTTCGGTGATGTTGCTGACGTAGATGTCGGGGATACCGTCGTCGTTCAGGTCTGCGAAATCGACACCCATGCTTTTGAACGAGTCGCGCCCCAGCACGTACGACTTCGGGGCGTTGAACTGTTGCCGGCCTTCCAGCAATGCAAAGCGGATTTGACCGCGTGTAGATCTGTTCCAGAAAAGACGATCCGGACCAAAGTCATGAGCTACATAGAGCTCCGGCAGCAAGTCGCCATCAAGATCACACGCCCCAACCGCGAGGCCCCAGCCTCCGCCAACTCCAGACGGTAGCGCGTCGAACACTTCTTCATAAGTGACGTTTGGCTCGTTACCCGTGGTGGCAGATTTCCAGCGGTAGATTCTTTCGCCTCCTCCGTTAAAGGCATGCGAGAACGACTGCGGCATCGAGACTGTGCCGGAGCCTGCGGGGTTATAGAGATCCGAGCCGTCCTTGAAGTAGTTGGCAAAGATGAGATCGAGATGTCCATCACCATCGAGATCGGCGGTCGTTGCCGATCCCGTCATCCAGATCTCTTTCGGAAAAATATCGCGCACAACGTAATTGGAACCGCTGAGGGAAGCGCCGTCAGTTGAAGGACGCCAGAGAAAAATAAGCGGGCTTCGTCCGGCGTAATAAACAATGACGTCGACATGGCCGTCTTCAGTCACGTCTGACAGCAGCACTCCGAGCGGAGCCATCTGGTTCCGGTTGAATAACGGTTCCTGGACAATCGCGAATGGCGCGTAGCGGTTACCTGTTCCCGGGACCGGCGTAACGATTACCTGATCGGTTCGCGTGTCGATATAACAAGCGTCGTTGGAGATACCGTCGCCATCCATGTCATTAAGTGCGACGGCGGCGCCGACTGTTGAGACAAACGCAGAAACTCGCTCCAGGCTCGGATGGACAAGACGTTGATTGCGGATGGGTGGGCCGGGAAGTTCCGGAAGTGTCGAACGTGAAAAGCCGAATCGGACTGCCGCTGCACTGATCTCGTTTTGACTTGTGTTCAGCGTAAATCGCACCGCCAAAAACAAACCGACGACGAGCAACAGGGCGGCCAAACGTTTGGCGTTATCGCGACTGACGATCATCTGGGGATCAGGTGGTCTATCGGGTCTGCCTCAAAAGTCAGGACGACCTTCTCCATGTGGATCCTTTCAGGCGGAGTTTGCAAGTCCCATACGATGCCAACATACGAGAGACACTTCAACACATAGTGAGTCAAATCGATTTCCCACCAGTAAAAGCCGTGTCGCGCTGACCGCGGATAGTAGTGATGATTGTTATGCCAACCATCGCCGAAGGTAAGTAGCGCCAGAATCAGATTATTGCGGCTCCGGTCAGCAGTATTGAAACGGCGGCTTCCAAGGGAATGAGCGAGCGAGTTGACGCTGTAGATTGCATGATGGACCAGTATGGTGCTGACAAAGAAGCCCCACGCCATCATCTGCAATCCCGACGTCTGTAGCTCGGGTCTGACACGATTCAGTATCACGCCGAGCAGGAAGAATAGTGCGGCCGAGAAGAGAGGCGGCACGAGATAAAACTTATCCAGCAGGCGCAATTCAACGTATGGCGTGAAGTGTGTTACGCGTTTCTGGTCGGCCTTACGATAGCGGAGTGAGAAAATCCATAAACAATGAGCCCACCAAAATCCATGTTGGCCAGGGGAGTGAATGTCAGTTTCGCGATCCGAATGCGAGTGGTGATAGCGGTGGTGAGCAGCCCACCAGAGCGGGCCTTTTTGATTCGCCATGCAACCGACCAGCGCCAGGATGAATTGAAAGACGCGGCCGGTCTTATATGAGCGATGCGAGAAGTACCGGTGATAACCGGCGGATATTGCAAATATGCGAAGACAGTAAAAGGCAACGCACGCAACCACTGCAACCCGGCTAACACCCGTCCAAAACAGCAGTAAACAACCAACGTGAAGGAAAACAAATTGGGCTATCGCTAAATAATCCAATTCCGCGACGCTTAAAGCGTTGGGCTTTGCACGATCTGAATGTGACATTTCGCTAAGCTTACATTCTTGGATCGGGTCAGTACAGGGAGCGGTAGCGACCTGGTCAGTGATCGACATTCTAAGGGTTGACCAGATCGCTACCGCTCCCTGTACTGACCCGATCCAAGTGCGTTTCTACTTTGGGTTAACGGCTAACCACTCGAAACGTCGTGGTCAGCGGAGCAGTTGAATCCGCGCCGGCCCACAAATCGAAGTCTGCGGGTTCCTGCACCCATGCTTTGGACGCACCGCTCCAGTACGTTAGTTCCGGTTTACCCAACGTGAAACGAACGGTTCTTTTCTCGCCCGGTGCAAGCGTGATGCGCTCGAAGCCTTTAAGTTCGCGAACTGGTCGCGATGCGCTTCCGTACCGTTGGTGAATGTAGAGCTGTGCAACCTCGTCGCCGGCACGTCTTCCCGTGTTCTCTACGTCAACCAACACTTCCACGCTCTCTCCCAGTCGCACTTCCGGCTTGCTCACGCGCAGGTTCGAAAACTTAAACGTCGAATAGCTCAGACCATAGCCGAACGGATAAAGAGGCGAGGTAGGGATGTCCCAGTAGCGCGACGTGAAGGTTCTCTTCGTTTCGGGCTCTTGCGTGGTGTTGTGCGCGTAATAGATCGGGATCTGCCCTGCGCTGCGTGGCCACGTCACAGGGAGTTTACCGCCCGGTGTTGCATCGCCGTAGAGAATGTCAGCGATGGCATTTCCGCCCTCAGCGCCTGGGTGCCACGCTTCAAGGATTGCAGAAATATTTGTGGCAGCCCACGAGATATCCAGCGGACGGCCATTGATGAGCACGAGCACGACAGGCTTGCCGAGACCTGATACTGCTTTGAGTAACTCGAGCTGCCGGCCGGGCAGATCGAGCGTCGATTGAGACGCGGCCTCACCGCTCATCTCCTCATGTTCACCAAGCACCATGACAACCACGTCAGACGAGCGCGCGAGCGACAGCGCCTTGTCAAACTCTTCTCGCTTTTGCGTTTCGTTCCAGGCGGCAGGACGCGGCCCGCTCATTAACTCGAAGATAGACGGGTAAGCACGCGCGATGTCTACGCCCTGTGCATACTCAACTTTTACTGAAGGCCCGAGTTTTGTTCGCATCCCTTCGAGCACAGTGATTGCGCTATTCGGATCGTCCGCGAGACTCCACGGACCTTGCATGTCCCGTTTGGAGTCGGCTAACGGACCAATGACGGCAACCGACGAAACCTTTGGGTCGCCTTTGGCGAGTGGAAGGAGGTTGCCTTCGTTGCGGAGCAGCACCATCGATCGTTGCGCGGCCAGGCGTGCCAGTTGGCGGTGTTCGGGGTTGTTGTGAATCGCTGCTACGCGTGATTCGTCAGCGTAAGGATTATCAAAGAGACCGGCCTTGAACTTCGCTTCCAGAACACGCTTCACGGCTTCGTCGAGCAGTGCCTTGTCAACGCGGCCTTCCTGGACCAGCTTAGTAAGACTCGTCGCATACGCACTCGCGACCGGTCCGGGCAGCGACATCTCCATGTCAACGCCTGCTGTAAGCGCTCGATACGCTGCATCCGGCTTATCTTCCGCAAAGCCGTGCGTGACGAGATTGCCGACTGAGTCCGCATCGCTCACGACGAAGCCTTTGAAGCCCCACTGCTTGCGAAGCACATCGCGCAGGAGGAACGCGTTCCCCGTCGCTGGTACATCGTTAAGATTCATGTAGGCCGACATCGCGCTTCCGACGCCGGCGTCAACCGCGGCTTTAAACGGCGGCAAGTAGACGTTGTAAAGTTCCGCATCGGGGATGAAGGCAGAGTCGTAGTCGCGTCCACCAGTGCCCGCGCCGTAGCCCGCGAAATGTTTCATGCAGGCAAGCAGCCGGCCTGGGCTCGATGGATCCTGGCCCTGGAAACCACGCACATGAGCAGCGGCCATTCGGGAACCGAGATACGGATCTTCGCCGGCGCCCTCGACGATGCGGCCCCAGCGCGGATCGCGTGCTATATCAACCATCGGCCCGAAGGTCCAGCGGATGCCGGCAGCTCTCGCCTCACGCGCCGCGACCTCCTGCGCTTTTTCGACGAGCGCCGGGTCCCACGACGACGCCATCGCCAACGGCACCGGGAAGATCGTCCGGAAGCCGTGAATGACGTCGAACCCGAAAAGCAGCGGGATCTTCAGCCGCGACTGTTCCACGGCAACTTTCTGAAACCTGTTGATGGTGGCCGGGTCCGTGACGAAGAGCAACGAGCCGATCTTGCCTTCGCGAATGCCGGGCTCAACCATTTCTGGTTTCATGAACTGCGTGAAGTAGAAGAGTTGGTTGAGTTGGCCCACCTTTTCCTCGATCGTCATCTGCGACACGAGCGCATCGACTCTGCGATCAAGCGGCTGTGATCTATCCGCCGAGACGCTCGTCGTCACTAAAGGCAAGCCAAACAAGGCCATCACTACTGCGAGACACGCTGCAATTTTTATTCTCATATAAATCTAATTATTGGGGATTTGACTGAAGACGGGCACCGTACAAAAAGGAGTGTTTTATGTCAATATGTACCAACGCTGGAAGTACCCTGGTTTCACTTTTTTATCCACAGATTACACAGATTAATTAATAAAATCTGTGCAATCTGCGGATAAGAACCTCAAATTAGGTCACCACCCAATGCTGAGTAGTGCCGTAATTTGAGGATCTGGTTGGATCGGGTCAGTACCGTAACGCGGTAGCGTCGGGTCAGCCCGTCAATATTTCTACGACAGTAATGTGCTACGTCGACCCGACGCTACCGCGTTACGGTACTGACCCGATCCAACGAGCGTACGCGTTCATCCGCCTTAACAAATCTGGTCAGAGGAAGAGAAGCTGCATGAGCAAAATCCGAAGTGCACTCGTCGTTGTACTTTTGTGCTGTATTGCGTCCACACATTTCGCCTTCGCCCAAACGCGAACACGTTGGGAGAACGCGCCCGACATCGAGCGAAGAGTAGATGCGCTACTTAAGCAGATGTCGCTCGAGGAGAAGATAGGACAACTAAATCAATACTCATACGGGCAGGCGACTGGTCCAGCCACTGGCCGCAGCGCCGTGGAAGAGGGAATCAGGCGAGGTGAAATCGGCTCGTTCCTCAACGTCACCGACCCGGCATTAAGTAACCGCCTGCAGCGCTTGGCCATGGAAGAGTCGCGGCTAAAGATTCCACTGATCTTCGGTCTTGACGTAATTCACGGCTACCGCACCATCTTCCCAGTGCCACTCGGTCTGTCCGCGACCTGGGACGCAAACCTGGTCGAGCGTGCCTCACGTATCGCCGCGCAGGAAGCCACTTCAGCAGGCATCCGTTGGACCTTCTCTCCGATGGTCGACATAGCTCGTGACCCACGTTGGGGACGCATCGTCGAAGGCGCGGGAGAAGATCCTTACCTGGGTTCGATCATGGCTCGAGCATACGTTCGCGGCTACCAGGGCGAGACGTTGGGAGGTCCTCAGTCAATGGCGGCGTGCGCCAAACACTATGTTGCCTATGGCGCAGCAGAAGGCGGACGCGACTACAACACCGTCGATATGTCTGAGCGTCAGTTGCGCGAAGTTTATCTACCACCGTTCAAGGCAGCGGTTGACGAGGGAGTGGCTACCCTGATGTCTGCCTTCAACACCATCAGCGGCGTGCCCGCTTCCGCAAACGACTTTACGCTCAACCAGGTATTACGGCGCGAGTGGAACTTCCGTGGCTTCGTAGTCAGCGACTGGGGTTCTGTCGGCGAGTTGATGAATCACGGCGTGGCCAACGACCTGGCCACTGCCGCACACAAAGGGTTTCTTTCCGGCGTCGATATGGACATGGAGAGCAACGCTTATTTCCGTCATCTGTCCAGTGCCGTCAAAGCCGGACAGGTGCCGCAGTCAGCAGTCGACGAAGCAGTACGACGCATCCTGCGCGTCAAGTTCGCGCTCCGACTCTTCGATAAACCATACGTTGACGAGAAGACCGCCGTCACGACACTCTCGCAGCAGAATGTTGCGGTCGCGCGCGAAGCTGCGGAGAAGAGTTTCGTGCTGTTGAAGAACGACGCCGCCGCAGGTGCTCCTGTCCTGCCCATTCGCTCAGGCGTACGCACCGTTGCCCTCATAGGACCACTGGCTGACAGTCGCTCGGACATGCTCGGAACGTGGAGCGCGCAAGGTAAAGCCGACGACGTGATCACCCTGCGCGCTGCTCTTGAACAGCGAGCGAAGCGCGATGGATTCCGGCTGCTTTACGTTAAAGGAACCGAGATACGTGGTACTTCCGACTCGGGCTTCGCTGAAGCTGCCGACGCAGCCGCACAGGCCGACGTGGTGTTGCTTGCGCTCGGCGAGGACGCCTCATGGATGACTGGCGAGGGTGCTTCACGCGCTTTCATCGATCTGCCCGGCAACCAGCAACAGTTACTCGAACGAGTTGCAGCCGCAGGCAAACCTACCGCGCTCGTTTTATTCAGCGGTCGACCGCTTGCACTTACACCCGCGACAGCGCGCGTGCACGCGATCCTCGAAGCATGGTCGCCGGGAGTGCAGGCCGGACCAGCGTTGGAACGTGTCCTGTTCGGTGAAGCCGCTCCGGTCGGTCGCTTAACAGTCACGTTTCCGCGCAGCCTCGGACAAGTTCCGATTTATCACAGCGTGCTCATGACCGGACGGCCGCCCGTTGGGCTCGACTTAACTCGTCCTCCTACCAACGGCGGTGAAAAGTACAGATCGCGCTACGTCGACGAGCAGAACACACCTCTTTACCCGTTTGGGTTCGGACTGACCTATACAAGCTTCCAATACTCCGCGCCGCAAACAAGCGTGCAACAGATCAGCGTTGCAGATCTGAATACGGGTAAGGCTCAACTGCGAGTAACGGCAGAAGTGAAGAACACAGGCGCGCGTGCGGGAGAGGAAGTGGTCCAGCTCTATATTGGTTTGCGCGGCACGAGCGTAGCGCGCCCGGTACGCGAACTGAAAGGCTTCCAGCGGGTGGCCCTCGGCCCCAATGAATCGCGGCGCGTAGAGTTCACGATCGGCCGCGACGAGTTGGCGATTTGGCAGCGCGACACGAAATACGCAGTCGAGCCCGCTGAGCTAACGATCTGGGTCGCACCCAATGCACAGGCCGGTGAGCCGGCGCGGGTGTTGTTGAAGTAACCGGAGGCCTGGTCCGCCGGCTTGGACCGGGTCAGTACCGTAACGCGGTAGCGTCGGGTCAGTCTCGCGTTCTTAGGACTGTGAATACAGCTGAACCCGACGCTACCGCATTACGGTACTGACCCGGTCCAATAGTCACTGTCACCCCTCGATCGTTAATTCAACGTACATTGGCTCGGGAGCGGCGCCAGGGTTTCTGACCAGAGTGCCACCCAGCTTTACCTTGCCGACGAAATTCTGATCTTTGCACCTGGTTGCGAGTTCAGTAACTCCGGTTTCGTCGGCCAGGACAACGCGGCCCCGAGCCTTTTCCAGCAAACGGTTGTAGAGATTCTTTTCGGGCATCTCCCAACCCTTCGGGTTCGTTTTGCTCGTCTTGCTTTTTGCCTGCTCGCGGTCAACGGGGATCATGGCCACGAGGTCAGGACTGGTCATCATCTCCAGCCCGTTCTTCTTCAACGTTGCGTTGTGACTGCCGTGATGTCCGACTTTGTAAAAGACCGTGCGTTCGAGCAGGTCTTTCGCGGTTACCTTTTGTTTGACTCCCTTATCGTCGGGAATGTCATACGTCACTTTTTGCCACGACAGCCAATTGGAAAACTGTGCATCACCCGGGAACAGCAGCACCTTTTTGCTGCTCACTAACTCGATTGCGAATGCCAGACACGTGTTGTTTGTATAACTGTCGAGATTCAACGCCAGTCCACCCGCAACTGAAAGCCAATCGTTGTTGATTTGTCGCCACGAATCGGCGGCAGATGGTCCAAACCCGTAATGCTTGATAAAAAAGTCGTCCTGTTCAGCTTCGTTGGGCTTGATGCGGAGCGGTTCCTCGAATGGTTGAAACAATTCGGGAGAAAAGTCTTCGTCGCCGTCGCCTCCGACCGCAGCGAAGAAGCTATCCATCAAGGCAAACGCGTGTCCGTCACTTCGATACGTGTCGTCTTCAGGCGGGTTGACCTTCGTGAACGACTCGAAATCCTCTGACGGTCCCAACACGTAAACTCGAATATCCTCGAAACCGGGCAGCGTAAAGGTTGTGCCCGGAGTGAAGAACCGTGGAGGTTGCGTTGACTTCGAGAGAGCAAATTCCCATGCCGAAGAACGCTTTGGTTTTTCACCGGCCGCTCCCAGTACGTCTTCGTCAAAAAAGTCGTTGATTAAAAACGCTACCGCTTCTTTAAGACCTGTCTGTTCCCCATCCATTCGCGCCAGAGATGCCTTCAAACCCGCCACCTGTTTGTGAAAGCGCTCGCGCACCAGTTTGTATTTTGGATGACCTTCATCATCCATCCAGGCAGCCCAGACCTCGCGAAACTCGATGTTTGCAAAGACGTCCTTGGCTTGATTGAAACCGGAAATGTGATCGGCGTGCTCGTGAGTTAGCACGACGACGTCGAGCCATGGTTTCTGATCGCCAGGCTGTTCTTTCTTTAGTGTCGCTTCGATATCACCGGCCAACTGAAGCATGATTTCTTTGCCATTCTTTGTGCCCTGAAGCAGACCGCAATCGATCAGCAGGTTGAAGTTGTTGCTGCCGTTTTTCTTCAGGGTCACGAGGAAACAATCTCCGAGACCTTGCCGGTACATGCGAATTTTTATTGAAGGGTTACTTTTCGCGGACATCGATAACCTCCGTGACTCTTACACATCGCTGTGCAGCAATGCGAAAGGCTCATTCTCTGACTGTGCACCGAAGTAAGTCGCTCGAAGTGAAGCGCCTCCTTCGCTCGTTCGAAAGGCTCGCTGGCGTTTCAGCCGGCCGTCCGAGTCGTCGATAAATTTCTTAACGACATACTTCAATTGCATACTGCTCAAATCGAAGACCAACGTGCAGCCTCCACGAAAGACGAAAGTCCCGGGTTTCAAACCGTCGGCGTCCTCCTCCTCCGCGGAAACGTCTACTCCTGGTTCAAGAGGTACAATGCGTTTCTGCGTGATCGACACGATGACGCGGTTTACGGGAGTGCCGTCTCGAGCAACTCGCTGGGCGCCTCGAAAAGAGTGCACCTCAAGTTTGTATCTCCACTGCCCGTCCTTCAGCTCGCCTTTCAGCCCTTTGAGTTTCTCGTTTCTTTCCGTGTTTCCGAACAGGTAAAGGCCGGTTAACTTCTCAAATTTCTGCACGTCGCCGGCCCCTGCATCCGCCTTGAAATCACCGAGCCATCCATGCAACGCGCTGCGCGCAATGCTGGTGAGATTAAAGATCTTTTCTCGATCAGACATCGTGTTCCAGACGACGACTCTGGCGTTTGCCTGTTCTTGCTCGGACAGGCTGATCCAGTCGCGCCCTGAGGGATAAGCGACGAAGTTAAAAGGAGCGGCGAATTGCTGGTGTGCAAACAGGTGGTTCCACAGTTTGCTTTTTTCGGTGTCGTCCATGCCATTCCAACGCTTGTCAACGCCCGGAATCAGCCGTTTCTGCATCCAGACGTTTTGTACGCCGAGCTGTTCGAGTTCCGGGAATTGATTCAAATAGCTGAGATGATGAATGAAAAGCCGCAAACGACTGGCGATGAACTTGAAAATGACCTGTTGGTCTTCCTCCGGAATGCTGGGCCACGACAGGCTCTCTTCCGAGAGAGTGCGAATATCGCGCGGGTAGATGCCGCGCCGGCGAAAGGCCTCGATGAAGGCGATGCGGTATCCCAGTTCGTCTTCAGCGTAGAGATCCGTGTCGGCGGTGATGATTGCTCGCAGGTAATCGCCGAAAGTTATATCAACCGGCGGACAGTAATCGAGCGCCCGAATGCACATATTCAGCACCTGTTGCGCTGACTTTGCCGCTTCCTCAGCTAAGCGATCCACGAGATCCGGATGAAGCTCACCGGGAGTGAGTATGCCGGTGCCATTCGAAGCAATTCGCAACAAGTCGGCTACGCGGCATTTATATATCGAGAGAAACGCTTCGAAGACGGCGGCAACCAGAATGGCGCCTCGTTCATGCGGTTCCACAACAGTTTGATAGTCGTTGGGGTCTGGTTGCCGTGGTTTCCACTTATTCTCTTTCTCGTCAAGCTCACCAATCGCATCTCTAAGCGCGCCATACTGTCCGATTGCTCTCCCGAACTGTTGCGCCAGTTGTCCCAGCAGGCTCTGCGAAGCGAGATCGCCTCGCGTCTTCGCAATCTGTTGGCGCAGCACTTCGGGAAACGAAAAGTGTTGGAACAGGGCAACGATGTCAGCAAACGCTTCATGAAACGCGAGGGTGTCTCGATGACTGTTCTCGATGAAGCGGCGATGCATTCCGTCCAGCAGGGCATGAGTGGTCTCGTGGGCAATGATGTCGTGTGACAGGCAAGTGAAGACAAGACCGTTGGGAATGTGTTCGCCGGGTGTACCTGAGGATGCCGGAAAATACCCGAAGAGCAGGGCTTTCTTAGTAGGACTGTAGTAAGCGTTTGCCTGCCGCAGTGCGTGCGGATAGATCCGCAGGCGCTGCAGAAATTCTTTTTCTTCGTTATCTCTATAAGACGACCACAGTGCCCTGCGTCCGAGCGCTTTTTCAAAGTTCTGAATAGTCGTCATCGCAACGGCGTAGACCATCTGCTGATGAAACTGCGGGTTGCTTTCAGAGGGCATCAAACCGTCCTGCGCCAGTATGTAGGAGTCGTTCAAATCAACCGGTTTGTAGAAGCACTCGCTGGCCGGATCGAAATCCACCACTTCCAGGTAATCACCTACCGGCCCTTTCTCCAGCTCTTTTTCCCAACGAACTTTGAATACGGCCTCATTAACCAGCGCGGTGTCGAGTTGGACGGAAAGGCTCGGATCGAAGCTGTATCCGAGCAGTCGTCTGATGTTTGGGGTTGGTATTCCGTTACTTCGCATGAAACTGGTGCTCCATCTCTATCGGGTTGGAAGGTCTTGAAAACTACAGGCCTAACTCCTATGACGGAACCCGAGAAAACATTTCCCTGGCCGGATGTGATGTTCTTTGATTATCGACCACTTAAGAACGGACGGGGTCGCGGCGGTTCGTTATGCCGGTATGAGGCCCAAATTTGAATCGATATGAAGGAGATCATCATGAAACGCTTTGTTACAGTCAAAACTTTAATTCTGGTTTTCGCGCTGCTGCTGGGAATCGTTCCGGTAAGTGCAACTGAGCGTCCATTTGCCTCCAAGGGAAATGGCATCGCAGCCTTCATCACAGATAGCGCCGGCAAAGTTGTTGGTGCGAACCTCATGTTATCGGGTAATGGGACTCACCTGGGATTGTTCACCGGTACCGGCACGATTCAGTTTGTGCCTGATGCCAACGATCCGCTCATCGTGCACGTGCCCGGCGAGATTACGTATGTAGCTTCGAACGGCGATCGCCTGCCGGTAGTTATCGAGAATGGTCGGATGGATCTTCGAACTGGAATCGCGACGGGAGACATGGTGTTCCAAAGCGGAACCGGTCGTTTCGCAGGAGTAAGTGGAAGCGCTGCAATCGTAGTCGAGCAGAACTTTGTCACGGGCGCCTACACGTTCACCATGGTTGGAAACATCAACTACTAATTCAGCCTGACCAACACACTGGTTTTTCAAGTAGGGCTGGTGGCAACACCAGCCCTTAACACTGCCCGCTATTTCTGTCGTTTGAGGAGAAACCGGGTTGTCGTCGGGAGACTGGGTGCGCCGCCAGTGTTCATCAGTTCGTCACTCGCGCTCACTAACTCCCAGCCGTCAGCGCCGAGTCTATTGAGTGCGGAAACACCGGTGCTATCGCTATCCGCCAACCATTTCTCGCCACCCTGAGAGACGAAGACTTTAGTGCTGACAACGCCGCCGCTGCTCCCATATAGAAAAGGACTGCTCACGTAACAGTATTCCCACTTCTTAGGCTTCTCCTGCGACTGGGCCAATGCCGTGCCTTGAAGTTGATGCCGGCTGAGTGAAACAAGAGTGACGAGGCTAACAACTGTTAAGAGTAGAACTGCACTTCTCGTAATTCGATTCTTCACAATTTGGCTCCTTCTAGAAAGATTCGGATGGAGAGAGTGGTTCACGAGCGCGGTGGACTGAGCCAAGTATACTGCGACAGTTGATGGATTAGAAGGTTAAGGAAAGGCACTGCCTAAAAGGTCTGAGTCGCACTTGGATCGGGTCAGTTCTAGGATTTTCCAACTACCTTTGCAAACACCGCTTTAATAAACGACGTGACTTCTTCAATATTAGAATGGCCTGCTTGCGCAACTTCTGTCTCGTAGCGTTTGCTTACATAACCAGCGAGATAACAAAGTCGATTCTCGTGCCGCACCTTGGTACTGTCGTCACCGTGTATGCTTTGCCGGAGCCAACCCCAACTCTCAGTGACAAACTCGCGATACATTGAACCCGGTACGCCGAACAGCTTCACTCCGTGCGATCGTTCTCTTATCAAACTACCGTCAGGCCCAATCATCTCGTCGAGACGCATTAACGAGTTGAACTTTCCTGTCGTCGTGTTCCAACGATGATGATATGACTTACTCAAGCGCTCAGGTTGAACTCTGGCCATCACCACCAGATCCGGCTCGTACAAGCCCTGACCGCCTGCCTGCCACAGCCGTATGAATAGTTCGTGATCTTCACGTCCGGAGAATTCAGGCCGGAACAGTCCTATGCGTGGGAAGAGCTCGCGACGAAACGACGCATTCGCTGTAGGTAGACAAAGCGGATTAGAGCAGTTGACGTAGAAACGATTGTCGCCACGGTCGAGCAGCGCCAGCGGCCACCAGTGGTCGACCGTAAGCCAGGGCGGCGGAGGCTCCGTCCAATCCGGCAAGATCTTACCTCCGATAAAATCGACGTCCGAGTTTTCCGCAAACGAGCGCTTGATCACCGCGATCCAGTTGTCAGTAACCACCACGTCGTCGTCCGTGAAGGCGATAATGTCTCCTTGTGCTGCGGCGATCCCCGCATTACGTCCGTGTGCGATGCCCTGTTTGGGCTCAAACACATAGCGCAGGTTGGAGTGTCCCTTAGCGATAAAGGCCTCGACGGTCGCGCGTGTGTTATCGGTCGAGTTGTTATCGACGATGATGACTTCGTAGCGCACACCTCCGGCTTTCTGGCTAAGCAGGGGTTCCAGCGCCTTACCCAGCATTTCGGATCTGTTATAGGTGGTTATGACAGCCGATATGTCAAAATGCTCGTCCATCCTGCCTAACTGACCTCAAGCGCGTTGGTGACAACAAAAGCAGATACTAAGAAAGGCCCCCGATTATCCCGAGGAATTTAAGGCCGGTCAACTTCAAAGGCTATTGACGGGGATCGGTCAAAACCGTCCCACCGTTTGTAAAGCAGAAGGTATGCCATGGGATAGCGGTCAACCGGTGTTCGCTAACATTGCATCCACGACGTCCGCATTACTTACCCACCTGGTTTCGCCATCTCGTATATACGTCAACGAAAACGTTTAGCATTTCGGCTTTGCTAACGAATCGCCATAAAGCCGTAATTCATTTCTCACCAAATAGACCGAATTTTCACTCTTGGGCCATGTTCCTGCCCGGATCACTCTTGCGGCATCGTGATTGCAGTATCGTGAGCGGCAAAGGAGAACGCGCTATGAAAATTAACATGCTAACGAAAAAAGTGCTCGGTGGTGTTTTTGGTTTATCTCTCCTTCTTGGAATCGGAATCGCATCAAGCTCTGAAGCCCAGGCTCAGTGGCGGGATCCACAGTGGGAACGGCAACAGCAGCGGGAACAGATTAGACGACAACGCGAATGGGAACGCGAGCAGCGACGTCGTGAGCGTCAGTCACAACGGGATTGGCGTAACGATCGCTACGATCGCTACGGTCGCGACGACGATGGTTATCCCAACTACGGTGGTTCTTATCAGCTTCGTCAGACTGCTTTGAACGCAGGCTACAACGAAGGCATCAAGGAAGGCCGCAAGGACCGTAGCAACGGTGACCGTTTTGACTACCGTGATGAAGAAGACTATCGGAATGCGAATACTGACTACAATTCGCGCTTTGGTAACAGGTCGTTATACCAACAGTACTTCCGACAGGCTTTCGTAAACGGCTACACTGATGGTTACAGAGGTTACTAACAACACTCTGTAGATTGAAAACATCGAAGGGCGGGATCGGAGTTACCGGTCCCGCCCTTTTTCTGTATGCTCAGCTTCGCGGTCGCAGTGTCCCATGCTGCAGACCCAGTGACAATAAATCGCAGAGCGAGACATAATGCGCCTCAAACTATGAAAAACAACATGCACAAGCTTTTATCTCTGACGTTAATCCTTGCGCTGACGGTCATGTCGTACGCGCACGGACGTTCCGGCGCCGCAGTCTCTCAACAACAATTCGACGTCATTATCCGCGGAGGCACTGTTTATGACGGAACTGGTCGCGCGCCCGTAAAAGCAGACGTGGGAATAAAAGGTGATCGAATCGTCGCCGTCGGAAACCTGACTCGTGCTACCGCGCCGGCGATCGTTGACGCCAAAGGGCTGGCAGTTGCGCCAGGATTCATCAACATGCTCTCGCACTCTGAGACTTCCTGGTTTGTAGACAGTCGATCGATGAGTGAACTTCTGCAAGGAGTTACGACGCAGATATTCGGCGAGAGTTCGATGGGTCCGCTTAGCGATGAAATGAAACAACGGCGCGTGGCCACACAGGGCGATCTGCGGTTTGACATCGAGTGGACCACATTGGCCGAGTATCTCAACCTTCTTGAAAAGCGAGGCAGTTCGCAAAATGTCGCATCGTTCATCGGCGCCTCGACAATCCGGGAATACGTTATCGGCCTCGAAGACAAACCGCCCACTCCCGCACAACTGGATCAGATGCGCGAGCTGGTACGTCGCGAGATGGAAGCCGGTGCCTTGGGTATCACTACTGCCTTGATCTATCCGCCCGCGTTCTTCGCGAAGACCGAGGAGTTAATCGAGTTGTGCAAGGTCGCGGCGAAGTACAACGGTAAATACACGGCACACATGCGTAGTGAAGGAGCACAGTTGATCGAAGCTGTGCAGGAAACGATTCGCATCAGTCGTGAAGCGGGTCTTCCGGCTGAGATCTATCACCTTAAAGCGTCGGGTGAAGCTAATTGGTCCAAGATGGATCAAGTGATCAAAATGATCGAAGACGCACGCCGCCAGGGAGTGAAGATCACTGCCGACATGTATACATATCCGGCTGGCGGAACTGGCCTGGATGCATCGTTGCCGCCGTGGGTTTTCGATGGCGGACGCGACGCCGCATACAAGCGTCTTCAGGATCCGGAGACGCGTCAGAAGATCGCTGAGGCTGTTCGCACGCCCTCAAACGACTGGGAAAATCTGTACCTGTTGGCCGGCTCGCCCGATCGCATCGTACTGGCAAGCTTCAGGAACGATAGCCTGAAACCGCTTACTGGAAAGACTCTTGCCGAAGTTGCAAAGATGCGCGGGAAAGATCCAGTGGAGACGATCATGGATCTGCTACTCGAAGATCGCTCTCGCATCGGCACGATCTATTTCCTGATGAGTGAAGACAACATCAGGAAGCAGATTCGCCAGCCATGGGTCTCGTTCGGTTCTGACGCCGCTTCGATCGCTACCGAAGGCGTGTTTCTGAAATCAGCCGCACACCCGCGCGCTTATGGCAATTTCGCGCGCCTGCTCGGCAGGTACGTGCGTGACGAAAAAGTCATCTCACTCACCGAAGCAGTGCGACGACTGACCAGCTTGCCGGCAAACAATCTCGGTCTTAAAGATCGCGGACTTCTACAACGTGGGATGTTCGCTGACGTGGTTATCTTCGATCCGCAAACAATTGCCGACCGTGCCACGTTCGAAAAACCACACCAGTACTCAGTCGGCGTTCGGGACGTTTTTGTGAATGGCGTTCAGGTACTCAAAAACGGAGAACACACCGGCGCAAAACCAGGACGCGCGCTATGGGGTCCGGGAAAAATCGGAGGTAATTAGGGACCCTAATTTGAGGTTCTTATCCGCAGATTGCGCAGATTTTATTAATTAATCTGTGTAATCTGTGGAGAAAAAATCGAAATTTCTCTCAATCAAGCCAATCTTTAGCGACTCCAGTAAGTCTTGATCCGGTCGGCCAGCAGAGGGAACGGGACGTAGTCGGCGCTGCGGCCGGCGTTTCTTAGTTCCGCTACCATGCGCATGGCGCCGTCGGCGTTGCGGGTGTGGACGAGGATGGTGGAGGCGCGCTGGAGTTCCGGGTTCGAGCAGAGCCAGCGAGCGATGGCGTAGCCAGTACGTTCGTCGTCGGTCGAATCTGCGTGGTAGTGTTCGGGGTGCAGATCGTGATCGAGGAAGATCGCATCGTAGGAACTTGCGCTTAATAACTGCTGCGCCTCGTGAACGTTGTGGGCGATGTCAATGAAGTCGCCTTTGAAGCGCGCGGTGAACCAGCGATGCCGGCGTTCGTCGTCATCCAATAGAAAAACGCGTATCGGATGGCGCTCTGCCCGCACCGATCTAAGACCTAGCTTGTTGAGCAACGACAGCCACAAACTCATAAGTCTTCAACGTTTCCAAAGTAAAAACACCGTTATCGTTACTGCCGGAGCATTATAAGGTATTATGCAGGCACACTCAGGTGTACCTAAGGTGATAAATGATCGACGAGACCGAACTCCCCAAAACGGAGAATACCGTAGTTTGCGAAGAATGCTTCGGCACCGGCACGAAACTCGACCCTGTGAAAGGCGCCATCCCCTGTCCGTGTCGCCGGTCTGACCGGTTCAAAAAGGTTTTGGCAGCGGCGCGCATTCCTCCTCGTTACTCTAAATGTTCCTTTAGTACTTTCAAATCTGCGCCGGGAACTTCACAGGATAATGCTTTATTGCTGGCCCAGAGACTGGTGAACGATTTTCCGGTGGAGCGCGGCTTGTTGTTTATGGGACCCGCCGGTGTCGGCAAAACTCATCTCGCCGTCGCCATCATCCGCGGATTAATCGAAAAAGGATTTGCCGGAGTTTTTTGCGAATTCGGCTCGCTGCTGAAAGAGATTCAGGACTCGTATAACCCCATCTCGAAATCCTCCGAACTGAAAGTTCTTGCTCCGATCTATCAAACCGACGTGCTGGTGTTGGACGAACTGGGCGCCACTATTCCCACCGACTGGGTTCGCGATACGATGTACCAGATAATTAACAAACGGTACAATGACGAAAAGTTGACCATCTTTACCACGAATTACTCCGATGCCCGCAGCTCAGATAAAGAGCAGGTGTTGGAAGATCGCATCGGTACCCGACTGCGAAGCCGGCTCTACGAGATGTGCAAGAAAGTGGTGATGGATGGTGGAGATTATCGCCGAGTGGGTCTGAGCAGTTAACGTCCGCAAGCATGCCTAAACGCACCGACATACACAAAATACTGATCATAGGTTCTGGTCCGATTGTCATCGGCCAGGCGTGTGAGTTTGACTACTCCGGAACGCAGGCCTGCAAAGCGCTGCGTCAGGAAGGCTATGAGATCGTGCTGGTGAACTCGAATCCGGCCACGATCATGACCGATCCGGAAACCGCTGATATCACGTACATCGAACCACTCACAGTCGCTTCAGTCACGGAAATCATTCGTCGCGAACGACCGGATGCGCTGCTGCCGACAGTGGGCGGGCAGACGGCGCTCAACCTCGCGATTGCACTCGAAGACGCTGGCGTGCTGCGTGAGTACAACGTCGAGATGATCGGCGCGAATCGCGACGCGATCAAGGTGGCCGAGAATCGTCTGCTGTTCAAACAGGCGATGGACGAAGCCGGATTGGAAATGCCTCGCGGCGGCTTTGCGAAGTCATGGGACGAGGCCAAGCAGATTGTTACGCAAACCGGTTATCCGGCGATCATTCGTCCGTCGTTTACGCTGGGCGGCACCGGCGGCGGCACTGCTTACAACCCGGAAGAGTTTGAAGAGATCATTCGCGGCGGGCTTGCTGCGTCACCGATTCACGAAGTCCTGATCGAGGAATCGATCCTCGGTTGGAAAGAGTTTGAGCTCGAAGTGATGCGCGACCTTGCCGACAACGTCGTGATCATCTGCTCGATCGAGAACTTCGATCCGATGGGAGTGCACACGGGCGATTCGATCACAGTCGCGCCCGCGCAGACGCTGACCGATCGCGAGTATCAGTTGCTGCGCGATCAGGCGATCACAATCATTCGCAAAGTCGGTGTGGAAACCGGTGGCTCGAATATTCAGTTTGGAGTTAATCCGGAGAACGGCGACATTCGCGTCATCGAGATGAATCCGCGCGTTTCGCGTTCTTCCGCGCTGGCTTCAAAGGCGACAGGTTTTCCGATCGCCAAGATCGCAGCCAAACTGGCGGTTGGTTACACGCTCGACGAGATCCCGAACGACATCACGCGCAAGACGCCGGCATCTTTTGAACCGACGATCGACTACGTCGTCGCCAAGATTCCGAAGTGGGACTTCGAGAAGTTTCGCGAAGCGGAAGACGTGCTGGGAACGCAGATGAAGTCAGTGGGCGAGGTGATGGCTATCGGCCGCACGTTCAAGGAAGCACTCTTCAAAGGGCTGCGCTCGCTCGAAGCCGTGAAGCCTTTGCGTCTCGAAGACATTTCCGACGACGAGCTGCAACGTAAATTAGCGCGGCCGAATTCGCAACGCTTTTCCTATATCACCTACGCGCTCCAGCACGACTGGCCGATCTCGGAAATCTATCGTCTGTCGCGCATCGATCCGTGGTTTCTCGATCAACTGCAACAGGTGATGGAAATTCAACGCGACGTCGAGGGCTCGAAACTCGAAGACATTTCCGCCGAGGATCTGAAAGCGTTCAAGGAAGTGGCATTGTCGGATCGACGTCTCGCGTATCTCACCGAGCGTTCCGAAGACGAAGTGCGTGAACATCGCAAGCGCCTGGGGATTATTCCGGTTTACAAACGCGTGGACACATGCGGCGCCGAGTTTGAATCGCACACGCCGTATCTTTACTCGACTTACGAAAGTGAAGACGAAGCCGCGCCGACCGACCGGCGCAAGATCATGATTCTCGGTTCCGGCCCGAACCGCATCGGGCAGGGAATCGAGTTTGACTACTGCTGTTGCCACGCGTCGTTTGCGCTTCACGAAGCCGGGTTCGAGACGATCATGGTCAACTGCAACCCGGAAACCGTTTCGACTGACTACGACACTTCCGATCGTCTCTACTTCGAGCCGCTGACGTTCGAAGACGTGATGAACATTGTCGACGTCGAAAAGCCGGAGGGCGTCATCGTTCAGTTTGGCGGGCAGACTCCGCTGAATCTGGCGATGAGACTACACAAGGCCGGCGTCAAAGTGATCGGAACTTCGCCTGACTCGATCGATCTCGCCGAAGATCGGAAACGATTCGGAGCGCTGCTGAAGGAACTCGGTATACCGCAACCCGATAACGGTATGGCCGCCTCGGTTGAGGAAGCGAGTGAGATCGCGGAACGAATTGGTTATCCGGTTTTGGTGCGGCCGAGTTACGTTCTCGGCGGACGCGCGATGGCGATCGTTTACGACCAGGAAACACTCGAGACTTACGTCCGCAATGCCGTTGGCTTCACGCCCGATCGTCCGGTGCTGATCGACAAGTTTCTCGAACAAGCGGCGGAGTTCGACGTCGATGCTTTGGCTGACGACACCGCCTGTGTGATCGCGGGAATCCAGGAGCATATCGAAGAGGCGGGGATTCATTCCGGCGATTCGTCGTGCGTGTTGCCGCCGGTGCGCATCGATCCCGAGCATCTGGAAACGATGCGTCATTACACACGCAAGCTCGCGAAGGCGTTGTCAGTCAGTGGGCTGATGAACATTCAGTTCGCGATCAAAGACCATCGCGTTTACGTGCTGGAAGTAAATCCGCGCGCTTCGCGAACGGTTCCGTTTGTGTCAAAGGCGACTGGAGTTCCGATCGCGCGTATTGCGGCGCTGGTGATGGCAGGGCGGAAGCTCAAGGAATTTGGTTTGCCGGAAGAGTTGTCAGTGACACGCTTCTTCATCAAGTCGCCGGTGTTTCCGTTTGCGAAGTTTCCCGGTGTCGATCCGGTGTTGAGTCCGGAGATGCATTCGACCGGAGAAGTGATGGGCATCGGCGACACGTTCGGTGAGGCTTACGGAAAAGCGATGGTCGGCGCGGGGCTGAGTTTGCCGTCCGCGGGAAAAGCGTTTCTGAGCGTGAACGATGCTGATAAAGGAGCAGCGGTTTTGCTGGCGCGCAAACTGAGTCGCCTCGGTTTTGAGATTGTTGCCACGGTGGGCACGGCCGCGCGGCTGCTCGAAGTCGGCATGACAGTCGAGACGGTATTCAAGGTCAACG
The DNA here is from genome assembly GCA_036379695.1 of Pyrinomonadaceae bacterium. Lineage (GTDB taxonomy): Bacteria > Acidobacteriota > Blastocatellia > Pyrinomonadales > Pyrinomonadaceae > PSRF01. Next base: position 26,950 of record DASVGE010000323.1, read on the forward strand.
AAGGTAGACCCAACATCGTGGACCATATAAAAAGCGGTGATATCTCCCTCGTAATCAATACGCCCCTTGGTCGAGCTTCACACTATGACGAACAGGCAATCCGGCGCGCGGCCTTGCAGTACGGCGTGCCTTGCGTGACTACGATGACGGGCGCGCAGGCGCTCGTCGAAGCGATCGCGGCGTACGGGGCGCAGAATGCTCCCAACGTGCACTCGCTGCAGGAGCTGCATGGGCTGCGCGCTTCGATGGATGCGGTTTCGTCAGTTTAAGGGGTGGTTTTGGAAATCAATTCTCAGGAAACAATTCGTCGCATACTCGATGAGTGCCGGACGATAGCCGTCGTCGGGCTTTCATCAGATCCGTCACGGGCGTCAAACAGTGTCGCGGGATACATGAGGCGCAGTGGTTATCACGTTATTGCCGTGAATCCGAACGAGACGTCGGTCTTTGGCGAAACGTCCTATCCGGATCTCTCCGCAGTGCCTGACAAGATCGATCTGGTTGACGTTTTCCGCCGCTCGGATGAAGCGGGGAAGGCGGTCGATCAGGCGATTGCCGTCGGTGCCAAAGCAGTCTGGTTGCAGGAAGGCGTAATCGACAGGGACGCCGCGCAACGGGCGCTCGATGCGGGGCTGCTGGTCGTGATGGATCGCTGCTGGCTGAAGGAACACATCCGTGCGGGAAGATGATTAAGGCCGTAGTTATTACAGTCAGCGACGCCTGCTCAGCCGGCGAACGCGAAGATACGTCCGGCGCAGCATTGGTCCAACTGCTTACAGATCTCGGCGCGGAGATCGTAGAACGCAAGGTTCTTTCGGACGATCTCGATCCGCTGGCCCAATTGTTACAAGAGTGTGCTGATCGTGATGATGTAAACCTGATCGTCACCACGGGTGGAACGGGATTAGGACCACGCGACAACACCCCTGAAGCAACTCAACAGATAATCGAACGCGAGGCGCCCGGGATTGCTGAAGCAATCCGTGCGGAGTCACTTAAAGTAACGGCGATGGCAATGCTTTCGCGAGGTGTTTGCGGTGTCCGTTCCGGGACGTTGATCGTGAATCTCCCGGGCTCACCCAAAGCGGTTAAAGAAAGTTTCGCGGTGATCGCGCCCGTGCTTCCTCACGCGCTCGATCTGTTAGCCGGAAAAACAGGCCACGGATCTCACGGATAAAAATCCGGATTTTCATCTGTGAAATCCGTGGCCTGACTTATCTTTGTTGAGGTCGACCACGTTTGTTGACGGCTTGGGTCTTACCGGAACCAGCGGACTGACGTTGTGTTCAGACGGTGACGACGGCTCGTCGAGCAATTTAATGATCGCAGCTCGCAGGTCTGACGCCACACTACGAACGGACCGCGAAGCATTAAGCACGTGAAATCCGAATTCCGAGCCCATCCGATCGAACACCCTGAGCATTCTTCTTTGATACTCGATGAAGCTGTCGTAGAAATCCTCGCCCAGACCGAGATCCATACCCGATTCCCAATAGTCAAAACCACGACCGGAACTCACCATGCGTTCGGCCAGATGTTGAGGCGACCGGATTCGCAGGTAGAAAACAGCATCAGGCACTAACGCCATGCTGTAAATCGATCGAATCCAGGCGGAGTCGATACCACGCACTTCAGCGCGTGCCATGGCGGAGTAGATGTAACGATCGGTCAGGACCACAAACCCCGCGCGCAGTGCCGGCAGCATCTCGTTTTCGAGCCGGTCAATGAAGTCGGTCGCGTAAAAGAGCTGCATCGTGAGTCGGCCCAGCGTGTGTCCGGTCTTTGCTTCTTTGATTCCACGGCTGGCCAGCACTGAGCGCGTCATGCCAGTATCGAGCACAGCATGGCCGCGCGACTCGAGCCACGTGCGCAACAGCGCGATGTGTGTGGATCGGCCCACGCCGTCAGTGCCTTCGATGACGATCAGCTTGCCGCTATATTCTTCCTGCTCCACTCCGGGCAGCGGCGTTCCATAAAAGTGCTTCTGGTTAATGGGTTTTTCCCCGCCTCTTCCTGTTATTTAAGTGTTGGCCGATCAGCAGACGCATCTCACGTTGTTGTCGTTCAATCGAACGGCTCGCGTCGATGACCGTCAATCCAAACTCTGAAACCATGCGATCATACTCTTCCAGAATTTTTCCCTGAAAGATCTTGAAACTCTCTTCCGGATCGTCAGACCAGCCAACGTCCATGCCCGCTTCGTAGTATTTTAAACTCGGTCTACCGGAGACAATGCGATCGATGGCGACGTCGAGCGGCGCTCTGAAAAAGAAAGCTACGGTAGGTTTTACTGCAAACGAATAAACGTCTCTTACCCAGGCGCGGTCGCAGCCACGTGCAACGTCGCGCGCGAACGCAGTGTAGATATAGCGATCGGCGAGTACGATGGCGCCGGCTTTGAGTGGGGGAATGATGTCGCGCTCGGTACGATCGGCAAAATCGGTCGCGTGCAGGAGCGAGAAGGTCGCAGGCGTAAACAAGTGACGCTTCTTGGCCCGTTTTGTCGTATCCTTGACCAGCGGCGACGAGTTCCACTCGGAGAAGAAAACCGGATAGCCTTCGGCTTTCAGCCATTGATAAAGCAGTGCGAGCTGGGTCGACTTGCCGCTGCCGTCAGTGCCTTCGACGACGAAGAGTTTGCCGGGGAATTGATGGTGTCCGTAAGAAATCATTGGCGGCTGAGCCTATTTCAATCGTGTTACAGGAGTATGAAACGTGCCTCGAATTTTGTACCTCTTACGACATGCCAAATCAAGTTGGAAGGATAACTCTCTGGCTGACTTCGATCGGCCCCTCAAGGGACGTGGCCGGGATGCTGCCGAGCAGATGGGGAAGAGACTCGCTTCCGAGAAGCTGGAAGACGCGGTGTTGATCTGCTCTCCGGCGGCGCGCACGCGCGAAACGGCGCAGCTGGTGCTGAAGCACTCGCGATTGCGCATGGATCAACGCTTCGACGAGCGTATTTACGAAGCTTCTTTGAGCGACCTGTTGCAGGTGCTTGCAGAGATTCCCGACGAGAAGCAAACGGTGATGCTGATTGGTCACAATCCCGGGTTTGAAGAGTTGCTGGCGTTTTTGACCGGCGAGGCTCGGCGGATGCCGACTTGTGCGTTGGCAAAGATTAAGTTGGAGCTTGAGAGTTGGAAAGATGCGAGAGGGGGTGAGGGAAGTCTCAAGTTGTTCTTAACGCCGAAGGGGCTGCCGGAGAGTTAACGATCGCTTACGAATTCTCCGTAGCCCGTTTGCTTTTGCGCGTGCAGATGGTTGCTTAAAATCTGGTAGAAGCACTTCAGGCACACACCTGACGTCTCTTCTTCCTTGTCATCACGGATCTTGGATCCGCACCAGGTACATTGGACCTCGAAAGTCATTTCTTGTTCTCGTCTTATTTCATTCATGCCCTCACGATAGTCCGTCAACGTTAAATGTTAGTTAAGTAGTTGGGCCACAAAAAGGCACAAAGGAAATTTTTGTGCTTCTTTGTGGCTAGTTCTTCAGTTTGCTTCCACTGTCGTGGATGGGTTGACGTCCGATGAGCGGGTCGCGCGAGTTTCCTGCGACATCTCCTGAAGCGTCAGATGCACCTGCAGGATTATGTCCTTCAAGCGGTTGAGCTCTTGTGGGGATTTCTTTTCCGATAGAATTGCGGCAGCTATTTCGCTGCTCAGTTCGTTAGAGATGGCCATAAGTTAATAGAACCGACCCTGCCGAGGCTTTTTTGAAGAGGTGCCATCCTAAGTTTTTGGTGTTACGCCTGTGTTAAATCCAAGTTAATTCACCTCATAAAACAGGTTCCCAAACAGATGCCATGGGCTCGTTCCGTGGAGTCTCACGATCGCTGCTACAAAAGATCCCCCCCAAAAATTCCCAGATGCCACGGGCAGCTAATTAAGATCACGCCCCCGAATACAAGATGCCACGGGCTTGTCCCGTGGAGTCTCACGCTCGCAGCTACGAAAGATCCATCCAAAAAAAATTCCCAGATGCCACGGGCTTGCCCCGTGGAGCTTCCCGCTCGCCGCTACAAAAGATCCACCCCAAAAAGTTCCAAGATGCCACGGGCTTGCCCCGTGGAGCTTCACGCTCGCAACTAATTAAGATCACGCCCCCGAATACAAGATGCCACGGGCTCGTCCCGTGGAGTCTCACGCTCGCAGCTACGAAAGATCCACCCCAAAAAAAATTCCCAGATGCCACGGGCTTGTCCCGTGGAGCTTCACGTTCGCAGCTACAAAAGATCCACCCAAAAAATTTCCCAGATGCCACGGGCTTGTCCCGTGTAGTCTCTCGTTTGAAGCTACATAGCTGCGAACGTGAAACCCCACGGGGCAAGCCCGTGGCATCCAGGCTCCGATTATTTCTAAGTTGGGATAGCAGCAAGCGTGAACCTCCACGGGGCAAGCCCGTGGCATCCAGGCTCCGATTATTTCTAAGTTGGGTTAGCAGCAAGCGCGAGCCTCCACGGGGCAAGCCCGTGGCATCGAGCTGTATCCACCGCGCGTGCCCGTGGCCGCGTCCTTAACAAACATTTAAGGCGATATTCACTGGTCTTTAACCTCAGGTTAGTAGCGTGGCCATCTGTTTCTAAACAACTTAACCACGCTCAGCTATCGACAGGAGAACCATATGAATTTGCCGGACAGTGTGCGCCCCCGACTGATCTTTTCGCTTCTGCTTACTCTATTTTGCATTTTCCAACTGCCAGCCATGGCGCAATCCGGGACGGCCGGAACGCTGACGGGCGCCGTCAAGGATCCGAATGACGCAAACTTGACGGGCGTGAGCGTCACGGTCCGGAACCTGGGCACAGGAGCAACGAGAACAACTACCACTGGCGAAGACGGGCACTGGACCTTGCCTGGTCTTCCAATCGGAACCTACGAAGTCACATACGAAAGCACCGGCTTCAAAAAGCTCGTTCGCGATCGCGTCGATGTCGAGGCAAGCGTTCCGCGAACTCTCGAAGACAAACTCGAGGTCGGCGAGATCGGAGTCGTAATCAACGTTACTGACGGAGCGGCGCTAATCACACCTGAGACCTCTACAGTGGCGCGCCAGCTCTCCTCAGAGCAACTGGTCCAGGTGCCGACCTCGACACGCAGCTTTACCCAACTGCTCTCCGCCGAAGCCGGAGTGAGTTCGGATCTGTCACCGGTGTTGACGAACGGAAACGGCAATCAGTCGCCTTCAGTCAACGGCACGCGCACAACCAGCACGAGTCTCTTCTTCAACGGCATCGACGCGACCAACATCACCTCGAACGAAGGTTCGTTGAACGGCAACATCGCTCCAGCTCCGGAAACGTTGTCGGAAGTCAAACTGCAAACCAGTCTGTACGACGCTTCGACCGGACGTTCGGGCGGTGGCAACTTCCAGCTCGTGACCAGGAGCGGCACCAACCAGTTCAACGGCTCCGCTTACTTCTACCTGCAAAACGAGAAGTTCAATGCAAACGACTTCTTCTTCAACAAGGATGGAATCGAACGACCGAAAGCGCGCCGTAACGAAGGCGGCTTCACCATCGGTGGTCCAATCGTTAAAGATCGCTTCTTTTTCTTCGGTGGTTACCAGCACACACAGGCTGAGACCGGTTTTGTAACGACTGCCAGCAGTATCACCGTGTTGCCCGCGGCGCTCCGGCTCATCAGCGGCGAGCGCACGAAAGAAAATCTGTTCGCGGCTTTCAGCCAGTTGAACCCGGGAATCCTGGCTTCTATCCCGAAAGCGCAATGTAATAGCCCGAGCGATCGCAATTGCATTTCCGACGTGGCGGTCAAGTTGTTGAACCTGCGCAATCCGGCGACGGGCGACTTTCTCATCCCGGCCCCGCGTGCCGGAAGTATTCTCGGCACCGATGGCTCCGTTGCTGGAAACGCCGGCGGCAACCCATACATTCGTCAGCGAAACGTCTTCCCCGCCGAGTTCGAGCAAGACCAGTTCACCATCAAACTCGACGGTCGCCTGACCAACAAGAACACGCTGAACGGAACGATCTTCTGGGCCAACTTCCCGGGCTTCGATCCGTTTCCCGATCCCGGCAGTCTCGCTTCGCCAATCACTGTGAAGCGTTCCGATCGGAATCGCACGATTGCGATATCCGACCAGCACGTCTTTGGCCCACGCTTCATCAATGAAGTGCGCTTTGGATACTTCTCACTCAACAACACTCGCGTTCTCGACGATCCGTTCCTGGCCATCACGAACGAGTCAGTCGGCATACCGAATCCGGCAGTCGCGTTTGACCAGGGGCCGGGAACGCTGCGATTAGGTCACTACGTCGGACGCCCCGGCACGATTCTGGAAAGGTTCTCGTTTGGTGGCCCAAACGACACGTTCAATCGCCGCGAGCAGACCACCTTCTCACTCGGCGACCACATGACTTACCTCGCGGGCGATCACAGCCTGCGCATGGGTATCGAAGGAAAACGTCACAACTTCAATACGGCGCTGCCGGAAGAGCAGGCGACGGAGTTTGAAAAGTACGACAACTTCACGCAGTTCCTGCGCGGCGTCGCTACTGAAGCCGATACGCAGTTTGGTGTGACTGAAAAGCAGTTCCGTTTCCGCGATCTCAGTGCTTACGTCGCCGACGACTGGAAAGTAAATCGAAAGCTGACGCTGAATGCAGGGTTGCGTTGGGAGTGGTTTGGCTGGCCCGAAGAAGAGAATGGCTTGATCGGCAACTTCGATCCGTCGCTGGTTACTGATTTCGATAACCCGCTTTCAGGTTTCATCGTGCCTTCCAACGCAGGTCTGACGGGCTTCAATGCCGTTGACGTCTCGATACAAGCGACGACCAGGGCGGCGACCAAGAGCACAATCCACAATCAGGATTTGAACAACTTCGCACCGCGTTTCGGGTTTGCCTACTCGCCTTTTGACAGCAATCGCCTGGTGATTCGCGGCGGTTATGGAATCTTCTTCGATCGTCCATCGGCGGCATTCATCAACACCGTATTCAGTAACTATCCTCACTTGCGCGAACAAGAGGTGACGTTCCCGGGTAGCAATGTACCGCTCACGCTCGCGTGGTCTCAGCAGGATCCAAACTTACCGTTTAGCCAGTACCTGCCGAATCGCGTCGTGCGTACCGCGGGTGCTAACGGCACGTATCAGATCCGCGACAACACGAACGTGACTCGCGGCGCGGACGGAACGCTGAACCCGGTCGATCCCGCGACGGGATTGCCGTTCCGCGGAAACATCGCCGAGACGTTCGAGTTTCGCGCCGTCGATCGCAACTTGCGCACTCCTTACGTGCAGCAGTGGAACCTGGGCGGACAGTATGAGGTCACCAAGAATTTCCTGGTTGAGCTTCGTTATGTCGGCTCGAAAGGCACCAAGCTGTTGCAGGCCACTTCGTTCGCACAGGGCTTTGACCTGAACGATCCGAACACACCCGATTTCATCTTCGAACGCTTCAATCGCGCGTACGTGGCTGCCGGCGCTCCGCTGGGTCCGCTCAATGCAGGCACGACCGCCCGCGCACGCGGACTTGGCAAGGCTTTCGGTTTCGCGAACCCGGTTCTGGGCGGACTGATCGATCTCAACCTCGCGAACGCATCGGGCGCCGTGATCACGTTTGAAGGTCGCTCGCCGTTCCTCGGCTTCGACGTTCCCGAAGCCATCATGCTCGGCAACTCTGCCTATTCGACTTACCATTCGGCGCAGCTCAGTTTGACGAAGCGGCTTTCAAAGGGACTGCAATTCAACGCTGCGTATACGTTCTCAAAATCGATCGACAACGCTTCGGCCGATCCGGGGAGCACAGCCGGCGGCGGCAAGCCTGACCTTCCAAACGTCGGCTTCACCGCGCAGGGAAACGCCTTCGACACCAACGCGAACCGCGCTATTTCCGATTTCGATCGTCCGCATCGCTTCAGCGTGAGCTTTGTGTACGACATTCCGAGTTTCGGATCTCAATCGCGATTCCTGACCGGTTGGAGAGTTTCGGGCTTCGGACAAGCACAGTCAGGCTTGCCTTACTCGATCTTCTCGCCCGAAGTCACGGTTGCCACACCCGCTAATTACAACAATCTACGGCTCGGCTCAGGTGGTCTATACCGGTTGGCGTTTGGCAGACCGAGTTTGTGCGGGACGTTGGACCAACTGGGCCAGAGCGGCGCCGATCCAACCGAGCAGGCGTTCAATCCCGCGGCGCTCTGTTCGCCGATGAGTCTCACCGGCGGCTATCCGAACAATCGTGGTTTCGGAAACCTGGGTCGAAACGTACTGCGTGGCTTCAGCCAGAAACGTATCGATCTCGGATTGGCGAAGAGCACGAAGATAACGGAGCGTGTTGGACTCGAATTTCGCTGGGACGTCTTCAACGTTCTGAACAACGTCAATTTCGCCACGCCCAACAGCGTGATCGGTGAGACCGGAACAGACTTCGGCAAGATCACCGACACGATTGGCGGACCGCGAGTGATGCAGTTTGGCATGAAGTTGAAGTTCTAAACGGCAACACACTGGAGCTTAGCCATGGAAGTAATTACGAAAACGCATTCAGCCGACTCTTCGCAGGGCACAGCGGTCATGGAGAGAGAAGACGTTTATGACGATGGCTATCTGCGAGTTGAGCACAAGAACTACTACGTGGCGGTGGGAGGCAGCCCAGTAAAGCTGCCCCGCACCGAGTTTCTGATCTTTTCGCGGCTGGCGCGGACGCCGGATCGCATCGTCACGACCGACGACCTTTGGGGCTCGGTCTGGGGAGGCAACAAGCCCCTCAATACCGAGAGCCTGCACGTTTACATTTATCGTCTGCGGGCTAAGCTCTCCGCTTTCGGACTGCAGATCGAAACGATGGTCAACGTCGGCTACCGGCTGATCACCAGCAAAAGCTAAGAAAAAAGCTCGTTTTCCCAAGGCTGTTAACTGAGAGTTCAGATGAAGTTCAGCCGGATGTAACACCCGCCTCCTAGATTGGAATACGAAAAGCGCTCGAACAATCAGTTCCCGCAGCATTGGAGATTCTAAATGTCTGTCTCGAAGAGAAGTTTTCAGTTTATGGCCGGGCTCGTCCTGCTGGTTTTTACGTTTGTCTCGCTTGCTTGCAACGGCGGGTCGGGAACTGTGAGTCTGCAGGGGGCCGGCGCCACTTTCCCAAATCCGCTTTATCAAAAGTGGTTGAGTGAATACGGGAAACTTCATTCGAACATCAGGATTGATTACCAATCGATTGGATCGGGCGGCGGCATCAAGCAACTCAAAGAACAGACAGTGGATTTCGGTGCGTCGGATGCGCCGATGAAGGATGAGGATTTGAAGTCAGCGCCCGGTGAGATTCTGCACATTCCGACGGTGTTGGGCGCTGTCGTTATTACTTACAACCTTCAGGGCGTCAGCCAGCCGCTACGTTTCTCTTCGGAAGTCATAGCCGACATCTTTCTCGGCAAGATCAAGAAGTGGAATGATCCGAAGATTGCGACGGACAATCCCGGCGTAACACTGCCTGCAAACGACATCACGGTGGTCCATCGTTCCGATGGCAGTGGCACGTCAGCGGTGTTCACCGATTACCTTTCAAAGGTCAGCGCCGAGTGGAAAGAAAAGGTCGGCTCGGGCACGTCGCCAAGTTGGCCCACCGGTATTGGTGGCAAGGGTAATGAAGGTGTGACGGGACAAGTGAAGAACACGCCAAACACGATTGGCTACGTTGAGCTGGCTTACGCAGTCCAGAACAAACTTCCAGTCGCGCAAGTCAAAAACGCAGGTGGCAACTTTGTTGAGCCGTCGATAGATGCTGTAACTGCGGCCGCGGCGGCGTCAGCAGCAAACACACCGGAAGATTTGCGTGTGTCGATCACTAATGCTGCGGGCCCTCAGGCTTACCCGATCTCCAGCTACACGTACATTCTTGTTTACAAGGACCAGAGAGATGCTGCCAAAGGCAAAGCCCTCGTCGACTTTCTCTGGTGGGGAATTCACGAAGGCGAAAACTACGCGAAGGAGTTGCAGTACGCGCCGCTACCGGCAGACATCGTGAAACGCGCCGAAGGAAAGATTAGTTCAATCACTTCAGGAGGAGCTGCACTTAGATAGCCACAAAAAGGCACAAAAAGCGCAAAAACGATTTATGTGCCTTATGTGCCTTTTGGCGGCCAGTTAAACGATGAGCGCGGTCACATATCAATCAAGCTGGCGACGAGTGCTTTCGCCGACCGGAAACACGGGCGATGCAGTGTTTCGCGTTCTGATGCTGCTCGTGGCGTTGTTGATGGTTGGCATCGTCGTGGCGATGGTGATTGCGCTGGCTGCTGACTCGATGCTCTCGATTCGACACTTTGGTTTCGGTTTTTTGACCAGCCAGCGATGGGATCCGATCAAGGGTGAGTTTGGAGCGCTGCCATTTGTTTACGGAACTGTCGCTTCGTCGCTCATCGCACTGCTGATCAGCGTTCCGTTTTCTTTAGGCATCGCGATCTTCCTGGTTGAACAGGCGCCGCACTACATAGCACGACCGGTAGGTTTTCTGGTTGAACTGCTGGCGGCCATCCCCTCAGTCGTTTACGGCTTGTGGGGCATCTTCGTGCTTGCCCCTTTTCTGCGCGAGTACGTTGAGCCGGCACTGGCAACGTCGTTGGGCTGGTTGCCGTTCTTTCGCGGCTCAATCACCGGTATCGGGTTGCTGACCGGCGGCATCATTCTCGCGATCATGGTGACGCCGATTATCTCCGCTGTTGTGCGTGACGTACTCGCGGCTGTGCCGGGTTCACAACGCGAAGCAGCGCTGGCTCTCGGCGCGACGAAATGGGAAATGATTCGCGTCGTGCTGGTAAACGGCGCGTCGGGAATCGCGGGTGCAGTGATCCTGGGACTGGGCCGCGCGCTTGGCGAAACGATGGCAGTGACGATGGTAATCGGCAATCGAGCTCAGATCAGCCTGTCACTATTCGAGCCGTCGTACACGATCGCATCCGCGATTGCGAATGAATTCACCGAGGCGACCGGCGATCTTTATCTCAGCGCATTGGTTGAACTCGGACTCATCCTGTTTCTCGTCACTTTTATCGTGAATGGCATCGCTCGGGTTTTGGTTTGGAATGTAACTCGCC
>DASVGE010000324.1:0-57183 GCA_036379695.1 Pyrinomonadaceae bacterium
TCCCACCCCCCACCCTGCATCGAGAGAGATGTTCATCGTTCTCCTCGTCGCATCTCACGTAGTGGGAGCAGTACCAACCAACTACCCAGATTATGTGCCTCTTTGTCGCTAGTTCGAGTTCGGTTTGGAGATCGTCCCCGCATACGTTCCTGTAGCGGTACCAGCACACAGGTCGATCTGCGTGGTGATTGTTCCGCTCCCGGTGGCGTTTTCAAATGCACCGCCGCCGCCTGTTACGGTGTAAGTACCAGTGGAAACGGCCAAACACTTGTCCTTCGTAGTTTCAAAGCGCCCATTGACGGAAAAGAACACGCTGTCCTTCCCGTTGGCCCCAACGATGACCGCGGTGCTGCCAAAGGTTCCCTGATTATTCTGGATGCGTGTCAACGGTCCGGTGAAGTCGCCCAGGTGCGTTGCCTTGCCTTTAGTGGTGAAGTTCACCTGGGTCAGTCCACCAGGCAACTTCGTCACGCCTGTAACCACTGCCGAGCCTTCGACGGTGAACGGCACCTGTTCGTCAGGAGCGGTTACAGTGCTGGAGCGCTTGATTTGGGCCAGCATGGCGCCGGCTCCGAGGATTATGAGAAGCAGCGCGAATGTTACTTGTCGAGGGAAATTCATTTGCATTCTCCTTTGTGATGGTGAAGCTGCAGATGACGCGGATATTAGCGCCATCTGCGGCTAAAAAGAAGGGATGTGTCTATCAATGCGACGGTGCCGCTATCCAGAGTCGGGATATGGACGAAGGCCCCATCTGGCGTAACGGCTATTCATTTGCTTTTCTCCTTTATGGCGGGGCGGATTATGGACCAAAGTTGAGTTTGAGGAATGGGAGCTACTGCCTATTTTATATAGGTAGTACTACCTATTTTTAGCCACAAAAAGGCACATAAGCACAAAAGAGTTTTTGAACTGTATTTCTGTTTGTGCCTTTGTGCCTTTTTAAAACTTGGGCCGCAGATGAACGCAGATTAGATCAGCGTGAATCCGCGTTTATCTGCGGCTGAAATAAAGGACTAAGAACAGCGCATTGACGGTTGCGCACCGCTGATCTCCACTGTGCGCTCGTCAGCGTTATAATCTGGACTGTCGTAAACACGGAATGTTTTATCTCATTTATGGGGATTTCTTCGCGACGCGGGGCTTGCGCTCTTTTTGCTCGTTCTTTTCATAAAACAGAAAAAACCCAAATAGGAGTTCCTTATGTCACAAGAGTTGGACCGGCTTTTGGAAACACGCTCTGAGATACCATCACGATCTTCCGATGATGTTGAGGCGCGATCTAAAAGTGTTAATACCAGCGCCGCTTCTAGGCAAGTGGCCGCCGTAATGCGTAGATATGGAGACGCCTATCTCGTTGCACGATCGACGAATGGTTTCGGGATCCTGATCAAAATAATTGCTGTCATTGTTGGCGCGCTGTTGATTGTGATCGGCGCTTTCTTGTTCAACGACGGAAGAGAGACAGCGCCTTTGGGGTTGGCGGCTATCGCGCTGGGCGTTGTGGTAGGCGTGCTCTTCTACCTATTGGGTATCCTCGTCTCAGCGCAAGGACAGATTCTCAAGGCGTCGCTCGACGCGGCCGTAAACACTTCGCCCTTCCTAACAAATACAGATCGCGCAACAATAATGTCATTGCCAAAGAAAAACCCAAACGAGACCAAGACAGCAGAAAATATAGCGGCCTCTAAATTGACCCCCTCCCCGAAAAAGGCCGCTGTCGATGCGTCCGGTTTCTCTTGGGATGACCTTTAGTTTCTTATGTCGTCGAACGAATCGTTGGACGCGAGCGGCGGCGTGTTTTCGCAAGCTGAGTAATACGGCGGTTTGCATAGACGCTGTTGCGGATCAGGAGATCACATCAGGCAAAAAAAGTTTTAATGCGTGTGACAGGAAAGAATGGACAAATCGAGCTTCACCACAAGTGCCATGAATTAACAGACTACCAGAACCTAGCCGCTCGCTTTTTGTGGCCCGTCATTGAAAGGAATTGAATGTGCACAGCCGGACATTCCCTATTGTTTCTCACTGTGGAATGGTCACCTTTTGCTGATCAGTGCACTGTTCGGTGTGCTGGCATCTTTGATTGCCGCAGTAACATACGCATTTGTTGCTAGACCGAATTAAGGGCTATCGATTGAAGAAAAAGTTCTCAAAGCTCAAAGGGCGCTACGTTCAATGCAACCTGCAAGGTGAACCGTTCGAGGGCCGATTTACAGACATCACAAAAGTGCAGAGAAATCTTCTAACCGTAGAAGGAGACGACTAGAGCGCGCTTCTTGGCAACTGTTGTAAGAAGCTCAGTATTTCTGTCGTTGGCGTCAGAAAAAACTTGAGCGCAGATTCTCCACTGTGGGGGAGCAGCTATCCCTAAAATAAAACTGAAGAAAAGGCCACTGCGAAAGTGGCCTTGATTTTTGTGAGATCAACTCTGAGGTTCGCGGCTTCTGTAAGAAACTAAGTCTTCATTCGTTCTGGAATTAAGCTAAATTCTTGGCAAATCGATCGCGGAAATGATCAAGATGAGTCTCACCCCATTGTCCTAGTGTCATGATTACAGGCAGAGCGCTTTTGCCTATGTCCGTCAAAAAATATTCTACTTTCGGCGGCAACTCGGCAAAGATCTTCTTTGAAACCAACCCATGATCTTCGAGCTGGTTTAACTGCACATTCAAGACCCTTCGCGTAGCTCCAGGTATCTTCTTTTGCAATTCGCTGGGCCGCTTATTTCCTTCACCAATAAAGTAGAGAAGGTGCATTTTCCACTTTCCCAACAGTACCTCTTTGGCGAGGTCGAGCCCGCAGCTTAAATTGACAGGTATTTTACGTTTGTACATTTTTCCTCGAATCAGCTCCATCCAAGTTTGGACCACCACGGGATAAATTTGTCCGTATCCGATTCTCTTATCCGTATTTTAATCCGAATTCGGATTCAAGATAATCGTTGCACGAGGTCACCCTAAATGGAATCTAAATCAGCATACGAACTCTCTGGAAAGAATGCCTTCGTGACAGGCGGGACAAAGGGCATAGGCGAAGCAATAGTAAAGCGTTTGAGGCAGGCGGGTGCAACCGTTATGACCACGGCTCGTACCTTGCCGCAAAACCTCGAATTATCGGAACTCTTCGTTCAGGCAGATATAAGTACGCCAGAAGGAGTTAAATGCGTTGCCGAGAAGGTGTTTTCCAGCATTGGAGATATCGACATTCTTATCAATAACGTCGGAGGTAGTTCAGCACCAAACGGTGGTGTGCTAGCCCTCGACGACTCTCATTGGCAACAGGCTATCAACGACAATTTGTTCGCTGCGGTTCGCCTTGATAGGGCGTTCCTGCCAGGAATGATCGCCAGAGGGTCGGGAGTCATAATACACGTCGCATCGATTCAGCGTACTCTGCCCCTTTACCAATCGACAGTTGCATACGCGGCGGCGAAAGCTGCGCTTGCGAATTACAGCAAGAATCTTTCAAACGAAGTGTCGCCGAAAGGCGTTCGAGTAATAACCGTTTCACCGGGTTTTATTGAGACTGAGGCTACTGCCCGTTTTATCCAAGATTTAGCTATGACCAACCAGACTGATGTTGAGACTGCACGGCAGGGGCTAATAGATTCACTGGGCGGCATTCCAATGAATAGGTCCGGAAAGCCCGAAGAAGTTGCGGAACTCATTGCCTTTTTGGTTTCAGGGCGGTCCTCCTACATAAACGGAACTGAAATTGTAATCGACGGCGGAACTATTCCAACTGTGTAAAGACAGCTTCGCCACTATGCGCAGTCATTCAGGAGACCATTACGATGAAAACCGATTTGTTGATACCGGAACCCATCAGCTCTGCTATTAATGCGGCTAACGATCACGATTCTAACCGCTTTCTTTCGAACTTTGCGGAGGCGGCGGTACTGACTGACGAGGGCCAGGAGTACCGCGGAATTGCGGCCATAAAAAGTTGGAGTGATGAAAAACTTATCGGGGCAAACGTTACGTTCGCAATCACCGGCATAACAATTAGCGGTGACAATAGCGTCGTTACAGCGGAGGTAGATGGCGATTTTGACAAGACGGGGCTTCCGGATCCCTTCGTAATGACATTGCACTTCGTAATCTCCGGTTCGAAGATCGAACGTCTCGCATTCCATTTGCCGGAAGAGTAATGACATTGTTATCTCTGATTGGTCACCAAGCAAGCTTACCAATTGCATCAGGTCGCGGTTCTCCAAGTACACGCCTGGGCGCGGCATTTCCCACAACTCGAATCATCGCGCGGCGGAGCTCGTGACTGAGCGCTTCCCGCAACTGTCGCAAGAAACTGAGCATTTCTGCCGTAGCGTCAACAAAAAGTTGATCGCGGTAGGACTGCGTCTGGCTTTCTCTTAAACCCATTAGGAACAAGCCGTCGAAAAAGTATCCACAGGCAGCGTTACGTTTCTCCAGTGTCGATCACTCATAGATGCAAGCACGAAGTCGAAGGAAGAACTCGTGCATCTGGTCCCAGAGAAGAATCGAAGCGATAGCCTCAAATCGGTGGTGTTCAACCTGCGGACTGTCTTCTCACGTAGACATGGAGGATGATATGGACTCAAACGACCCTGCGGACTCAAACACCGCTAAACCAAACCCCGAACTATCCAAAGAACTTCAAGCCGAACTGAAGAAACAATTCGACAATCAGGAGTGCGACTTTAAGAAGCCCGAGACTCTTGTTCAGATTCTGAACCGGGCCGAGGCAGAACAACGGCGAGTGCGGGAGATCGAGGCTAATCCGGCTAAAAAATATACGCCGGCCCTCGGAAATATGACGCCTTGTGGCAACGGCGATTTTGAGTCGCAGTTGGACCCCAACGAATGGCAGGGCGCGTCCGGCCCCATACCGCTGAATATGAACGTTAGCTTTCCGTTTGCGAATTTCACTGCCGGTTTGTCATCCGGTCCAATTACCAGTGCCAGCGCACATCAAACCTGGGTGGGATCGGGATCTGATACCAACGTCGCAAACCTCTCGACTACCGCCCCGGGATCAAATGGCGCGGTGCGAATTGGAAACGATGTAGGCTTTGGTGGCGATCCTTGTTCTGTCTTATCGAAGACTCTATTAGTTGGTCCAGCGAATGCCTATATCACTTTCTGGTACGCGCTGGTCATGAAGTGTCCACACGGCCGTGCTTCGTTCACCGTACGCGTTTCGGATGCCAGCGGAAACACGATTCCCGGAGCATTCGACTTTGGTAATGGTTCAAACACACTGGCGTATGCAGGTACAAACCCGATGTGGACTGCGTTGGGGGGACTTAACGATGGTGACAGCGTCTATAAAGACTGGTCGTGTGCGCAAATCGATCTGTCCCAACAAATTGGCAAGGTCGTCACTATTGAGTTCGTTGTCACCGATTGCTTTGTCGGAAAGTCAGCTTATGCATACATCGATAGTTTCTGCGGCAGTTGTAAGGGCTCACCATCAGGCACGCTAAGCTACGATTGCGAGAAAAGCAACCACTGCGGCAAAGGCAAGATATGTTTTGCCTATGACTTACCAACGGCCAAGGATCCTCGAACTGGCCAGTCCATTGTCGGACAAGTCGAAATCAAACTCGGCATTTATCAGAATGGCAGTTTGATACACACGCTGACGAGCGGCGCACTGGCGACTGGCAGCAGCTATTGTTTTGAGATCGACCCAACTGCTATTCCGGGTATTAATTCAAGCCTGGGCGGATTTGACTTCACCGCGCTCGGGACTTTCAAAATCGGCTCAACTGATCTGGGTAGCACTCATATTGGGATCTCGCCTGAAGGCGTCACCGAGGGACGCAACAACGACTACCAGATCGAGTGCAAGAGCTGCGAGCAAATCAACCAGGAACAGAATGCACTGTTGGCGAAAGAGTGTGCCAGTAAGTCCAATACCCTTAAGTCGTATGATTGCCACTGCCCGGATATCACTGGATCGAACCAGACCGGATGCGGCTGCACGGGTTCAGCAACCGTCTTGACCGAGCACCACTGCATTGAACTCGAGTTGCCAACGATCAAGCCTTGTTTTTCAGTCAAGTGGGGCGACAGCAAATGCGACTGCCTGGAAACCAATGATGTCGAGACGCTCTGCATCACTGTGTGCAACTGTTATACAAACCTCACGTTTGATGATCTCTCTGTGGGCCGGATTCACATCACAAACATGGATGGCACGCCAATACCGACGCTGCCTGATGGTACGCCGTCAGCGCAAATAATTCCGTCGGGACCTCTTTGCTTTGGATCTGTGCCTCCTTGTGCGCACGACCGACCCAGTTGCGTTTCAAGGGAGGTAGTGCTTTATACCAGAGGCGCTAAGGGCGGCAACTATCGCCTGCTCTTTGAAGGCGTGTGTTTTTCAGTGATTAAGCACATTCAGGCGGACGCCTGTTTTGTCTTGCCGCTGTGCCAGGACTGATTCTTTTGCTGATCCAGTGGCAGACCCCGAGTGTTTGGCCGGTTGCAAAGTACCTGGCCGGCGGATGTGATCTTCGCTTAGGAAGATCCATCCGCCGGCTAATGGGACGATGATCATGTCCAGCTTAGGCCACTGCGAGCTGCAACCGGTAGGAAGAACCGTTTAACTTTCATCTTTTATTGCCCACGTAGCAATATATTCACCGAGCTCTCCCCTCTTGCTTAAAAAAGTAACAAGGTTGGCCGCTTGTTGCTCTATATACCCCACGAGACCTCCGCGGTCGGGAACCAGACTCTTTCCGGCGAAGATGTACCAGATGACAGGATGAAATCCATTTTTGCTGAGTAGCTGCCTGAGCGAGCCGGGCGTGAAACCAAAAACATGATAGGGTGAGAAAGTGGGAGCAAGGTGAACCACCCAATCTCGCAATCTGAACCTATAATAGAGGTTGCCTGCGATGAAATAGAGGCCTCTCTCGTTTGGTACGTCAATGAAGAGAGCGCCTCCCGGTTTTAGAATACGTGCAATCTCTTGAATCACTTCAGCCGGATTGTAGAGATGTTCCAGTACGCCACTGAGAATCACCGCATCAAACGTCTTCTTGTTAAAGCGGCATTCTTGAAGTGGTTTTTGGATAAGCTCAGCCTGCGAATACCGAGCAGCATATTCTGCGAAGCTGGGAGATATCTCTATCCCAATAGCAGTCCATCCGTCTTCCCTTGCGACGCGCAGTAATTCCCCCCGGCCGGCGCCAATGTCGAGCAGCATTCCCTTTTCGATCTTCAATTCACGCAACTGTTGCATCAACGTTGATGCATACTGAAGTCTGTCGCTTTCCTCATGATGGTGAAAGTACTCTTCAGGCGGAACTGCATAATGTTGTTCAAGTCCATGAACGGGCACAGGCATCGGATTAGGAAAGATCAACCCACACTTCCCACAACTCCATACTTGGCATTCGATGCCGAGATTCTGGCGATGCGCCGCGCCCCCTCTGCGTCCGAGATACTTGCTGGGCGGCACTTCGCAAACCGGGCAATCTTGCGGCACCCAGCGATACATGTCTTGTCCTGTCATAAGTGCTATCCGAATTGACCGATTTGGGTTGCTGGAAGAAAACCACATCTATCGTGGGCGGCAAGAGGAAGTTAAGATTGTCCACTGTCGGACAGAATCAGGCGGAGTTACCTTCGCCTCCTACCCCGTCCTTATCCACTCTTGTGATTTTTGAGTTTCTTCCGTGCCTTCTTATGTGACGAACCGATTGCTGATTGCTGGCGGAGTATGACTCTTAGCTGTAAGTGAGACTCTCGTCAACGTGAGGTGCGTGTCTTACGAAACGGGGAAATCTCGTTTGAACGAACACCGTGAACGACGCCTTTTATACCCATTAACTGAGGATGTCAATTAGGCAATTATCCCCACAATTTGAAGTCGCTATTGCTGTTTTTTCATCATCACGTGCTCCTCTGTATGACAATGGTGTCGTGTTGCTTCATTATCGTGTAAAGTAAACTACATTCCCGAAACGTTCCTCAGGCGCTGGGGATCTCTTACTCAAATTGAGATTCACGAGCAGAGGCGCTGTCGTTTCAAGAACTCCTAATCGAAAGGCGTAACTCCTATGACGAAACTCACGCTTTGGATACTTCATAGGCACATTGGTCTCCGTAGTACGTTCATTATCACCACGCTGCTCCTTTGTAGCAGTGTGGCTTTCGGTCAGAGCTTTACGGAGTTTACAGACGCATCCGGTGAGGTGATCGTGCGCGTCTACACGGGTCAATGGGTATATGGCCAACACAACACTACTCAGGTCAGCGTAGATACCGATTTCGTGTTAGTGGGCGGCGGTGCGATGATCTCTCAGTGGCAAAATCCAGATGACCTGTTGGGTCAGCCTGGTGCCTTGCTGACTAAGAGCTATCCAAATTCGAACTTCACGACCTGGCACGCGGCATCCAAGGACCACGGGACTGCCTACTGGCACTATCTGCGTGCGTACGCAATAGGGCTGCGTTTGTCCGGGATTTCTTCCGTGCAATTACGCAGCTATATGATCATGGTGCAACAAACTTCAAGCTCCGGCCACCATCCCACTGCGGTGGCGTCAGTTCCACCAGGTTACTTGCTGTTGGGTGGTGGCGCCCGCGCAAACGGAACGCCGCAGCGTGGACTTTTGTTGACCGCGTCGTATCCGTATAGCTTCCACGAGTGGATAGCTTCCGCCAAGGACCATCACTTCTCTGAGATCGGTACAGTGGACGCATTCGCGATTGGCATCCAACAGAGCATTCCCGGCTTTGGTGTACTCAACGTTACCCAAAACAGCAACCCCGTCTTCGTTAATACAGGATATGGAGTTTCATCTGTTCAAGCTCCGACGGGCTGGGTTGTGACTTCTGTGGGTGGCCATGCACAGTATAGTGGTCCAGGTCGATTGCTGACTGATTTGTTTCCTTATTGGGAGCCTTCAGTTAACCGGCTAGGCGCGAGGGTGATTTCGAAGGACCACCTGGGACCTTATAATACTGCCGGAAATACGTATGCCTACACCGTGTCGATTCAGAAGCAGTGACGACTCTTCGAAGGTAACCTCGTAATGCGACCACTTCGGTATTCCATCAACGTCACATTGGACGGGTGCTGCGATCATAATGCGATACCCGGCGACGAAGAATTGCATCGCCACGTGATCGAGAACTTCGCCCGGGCCGATGCCCTTCTCTTTGGCCGGGTGACTTATGAAATGATGGAGGCGGCGTGGCGGGCGGCGGCGCAGACGGGAGTGAAGCCTGATTGGATGGAACCCTGGATGGAACCCTTCGCCCGCACGATCGACGCGGCAAAGAAGTACGTGGTGTCGAGCACCCTGGACCAGGTCGATTGGAACGCAGAGCTCGTGCGTGGGGATCTGGGGACGGCCGTTCAGCAGCTCAAGCAGCAGTCGGGTAAGGGACTGTTCGTCGGAGGCGTGAAGCTCGCGCTGGCGTTGACGGAGTTGGGATTGATCGATGAGTACGAGTTCGTGGTGCACCCCAGGCTGACGGGCCATGGTCCAACGTTGTTCGCAGGACTATCGAAGCCTGTCGACTTGAAGCTCGTGGACCGGCTGGAGTTGGGCTCGGGGGCGGTGGCGATGCGCTATGAGCCGCGACGTTAGGCTATCACGCTGGACTCGTAGGCGCTTAGCCGACAATGCTCGCGATTAGAGGGTGCAACTTCTACTTTCACGATTACTGTTTTGATTACGGGAACGGCGGCGGGTTCACGCTTAGCGTTACATCCCAGGCCCAACGTCCCAACTGATGACCGCGAGCGTCACTTACTTTCGCTCGACAAGAAAATTTATTACCGTCGTGTCTTCTTTTTTGGATTCTTTAAAGTCGAGATCCAAAGATACAACGTTCAGACTGTTCAACGTATGCAGTTCAGCAGCGACGGCACTGGTAATTTTTCCCACGGTGATCGCTGAAGATCCACTGGTCAGCACTGGTAGGGTTGCAGTGGGCAGATCTGATTCGGAGGTGCTCTCAACTTCGACATCGCGCTCGAGCGCACGTTCCTTCAGGCTCTTAGGGCGTACCTTGTTCTGACCAGGGATTAATAGCTCCGGCCGAAAGATTGCGCGGGCGCTAACAAGCGATAGAAATACTAAAGCGCAAACTACTGCTCCGACAGTGAGCGACTTTAAGAACATTGCCTGTTTGTTCATTCTGAACATCAGCGGATCTCTTGATTTTTAACCGACAAGAAGGCAAGGACTGAGTCGAGGTCGGCGTAAGCATAACGAGCCGCTTTCAAAACGGCAAATCTTTTGGAGGATTAGGTTCTTTACTGTTTGGTGATTATGTCAGTGTCCCAGTTCGTACGCAGACTTGCGCCAAAACTCCGAAATCATTCTTGGATCGGGTCAGTACAGGGAGCGGTAGCGACCTGGTCAGTGATCAGCATGCGATATTCCTAAACAATTTTGACTCCTCTCGTTCGACCAGGTCGCTACCGCTCCCTGTACTGACTCGATCCAAGTGCGAGTCAAACTTTTGAGGCAAAAGCTTTAGTGTGCAGAAGAATCTCTTCTATCGTTTTGCTTCGATAGAGCTAACATCCATCACTACCCTGGTGTAGTGGTGCCCTGAATGTGCATGAAAAAGCGTCCCCTTCACCACCACAATTTTACCGGTGAACTCTTTGTAGGGCGTTTTTATGTTTAAGAGGATCAACTGGATTCGTCGCACTCCGCGAACAGATTTTGCATTGGTCGCGTCTCCCGGAGTTCCACGGATATTTACCGGCGTCAATAACACAAGTACCGGCACTTTCACCTTTGCGTCGGTCCTGGGATTTTCTCCGTAGTTAGGTGGTCCATACTTCGACTGGACCGTTAATCGTCCTTCCAATTCGACCGTCGCGGGTTCGTAAGGCAACCAACGGTTTTTTTGTTGAGCAGCTACTTCCAAACCACTCAGCAGAAATAAGACGAAAAGAAGTGTTATTAACTTAAAATGCTTCATTGTTGGAGGTCCACTAAAAATGAAGTGTACAGCATGCGGAAGCGCATCCCTGATAGAAGGCACGGTTCGGGATAGCATGGGGGAAGTCGTTCGGTTTTACCCGAGCGACCTGCCGACTCTTAAGGCTATGTTTTATATCGGTACGAGAGAAGTTCGAGCATATGGATGTATCCACTGTCAAAATTTACAATTAGGTGTTGATTTCAAAGAAAGCGATTTAGAGCGTTACCAGCAGTTTGAAGGTCAGCAACCAGATGTGTTGGAAAGAATAAATTCAGATCCGAAGAAGCTGGAAGACTGAAGCCCAGGCAGTAGGATAAACACCTTAGTGTCACCGGTCGTTCTCGAGCTGGTGGGCCAGGGCTTTGGCTTCCTTAATTAATTCGCCTTTGGGAGCTAATTGGATATAGGTGCGGACGGAGCGGGCGGCTTCGGGTCGATCGCCGCGCGTCATGTAGATGCGGGCGAGATGGTAATGCGCGGCGACGCATTCGTCTCCGCCCATGATGAGCGCACGCGTCAATTCTGCTTCCGCGATTTCGATTTCACCCATCTCCAGTTTTGCTATTCCGATCCAGAGTCGGGCTACCGGGCGCGTGCTGTCGATTGCAACTGCCTGCTGCAGCAACGAAATCGCTTCCACATAATTTCGCCGTTCGATCTGGACCAACCCCATATTGAATTTGGCGTTGAAGTTTTTCGCATCCTGCTGAAGCACGATCTGGAAGTGCTTCTCTGCTTCGTCGATCTGCTTCAACTTCAGATACTGCGCACCAAGGTCGTTCCGCGCCGCGAGATACTCAGGATAGATCGTCACCGCTTCCTGAAAGTGAGTGGCAGCCTGCTGAAAGTTACCCTTGTTCACGAACTTCAAACCAAGCTCGTATTGCTTTTTGGCCGCCGCCGGAACTGACTGTCGCAACTCAGCCGCGGAAACGACCTTGCCGAAGCGATTGAGATTTAAATCGTGTTTCGGTCGTAGTTCAAAGTTCAGGTCCACCATCAATCCGCGACCGAGTTCAACCTTGTGCGTCACCGGATCGAAGTTGCCCGATACCTCAGCCTGCACGTAGTAGGTGCCTTCGCTGAGATTTCTGATTTGAAACTCACCGCTGTTGTTGGTGTAGATCGTGGAGAGAACGCTCTGCTGGTTTCTCAGAGTGATGCGCGCATAACCTTCCGCGGCAAACCCGGACGGCAGCGTGACGCGCCCGCGAATTATTGCGTTATTTGTATCGGGAGTCTTGTACTTCGGTTCGACGTCCTGCGCTCGCACAGTCCCGCCGAAAATAGTAAAGCCACAAAGAAGCACAAAAGGCACAATCGATTTCATAACTGACTTGTGCATTTTGTGCCCCTTTGTGGCAAGGAGGCAAGTGAACTGCTTAGAACGTAAACTTCAGCGCAAACTCAACAATGCGTCGACCATGCTTGTTGACGATCTTGCCGAAGTTGTTAACCGTGTCGCTTCTGTCACCCGGGCGACCATCCGTATAGCGGAAGCCACCGGTCGGATCGCATGGATTGGCAACGTTGGTTCCATTGCCGTTGGGAACGTTAAGTCGTCGCAAGCAAACCGTATCCAGAGCGAGGAAGATGTCGCTTCCAGTCAGGTTTGTAGAAGTAGTATTGATCGCCGTCGGATACGCCTGGTTGAAGACGTTGAACAATCCGGTCCGGAACTGAATCTTCTTCGACTCAGTGATGTTGAAGTTCTTGAAGAACGAGATGTCGAAGTTGCTACGACCCGGAGTGCGAATGTAGAACGGTGGCTGCGATGGTCCAGTGTTCGGGAAGCTCGGTATTGCGAGCTTGCTTAGATCGTAGACCTTCTGACCCAACCCGGTTCCACCTAGCTGTGGGTTGCCGGTATAGATCGGCGTCACTGCACCCAAACTCGCGCCGGCGTTGGTGCCGTTAAAAGCGTCGGAACCGTACCAACCGAGCGCCTGCGCCCCGGTGGCAATGTCGCCAGTGAACCTCAGGCGAATCGGGATGCCGCTCTGAATCGTCGTGATACCCGACAATTGCCAGCCGTTGAATATGGCATTCGTGAACCCGTTTTCGAAACTACCACGCGCGAGTTTCGGCAAGCTCCAGTTGTAGGAGAGATTGAACACGTGCGTTCGATCGAACGGGAGAATTCCCCAGCTTCGGTTGCGCGTATCGATCGGGTCGGCCCATGCCGCTCCATCGCTCTCGTTGGTCGCCACAGTTCCGAGCGCTTTGCCGAAAGTGTAAGTGGCAAAGTATTGAAGGTTCCTGCCGTTGTGACTCAACGTCGCTTGCAGCGAGTGATACGCAGATGTACCGGTAAACTGGAAGACGCCAACTGAGTTGTATGCCGGGAACGGCCTGAACGATCGCAACACAGAGCCATCGAGGCCGGCTCGTTGAACTGGACTGGCCAGATTGATGGAGGTGAACGTCGTGTCTACACCGCCGTTGGTTACGGTTACCGGCGCACTCAACGGTATGGTTCCACTGGATAGTCTGCCCAGCCCAACTATGTTCAGGTTTCTTTGCTGCGGCAGGTGACGACCCTGTGTACCGACATAAGCGACCGAAAGGATGTTGTCCAGCGGCAGCCGTTTCTCAATCGTAAAGCTCATGTTCGCAACTCTCGGGATCTCGTTTGAAGTGAGATCGCGAGAATTGATGTCAACGTTGGAAATCGTAGTAAACGGATCGATGTTCGCGAGATCGCTGAACGTGAGTCCGTTGCCGTTTGCCGCACCCCACGGAGTGTCAACACTCGCGCGGTAGGTGTTCGGCAATTGGCCGCTCGAGTAGTAATCGTAGTTACCCTGTACGCGATTGTAGAAGAGTCCGGCGCCGGCGCGGAGCACGAGATCGCCTTTGCCGCCGACGTCCCACGCGAAGTTCAAGCGCGGCATCCACTGGATAGGCAGGTTATCCAGCACGCCTTTCGGAATCTCATTTCTTGCAGCAAGCTTAAAGCCGTTCGGACGCTGGCGGTCGCCTCCGATGAACACGCCCTGGCCTTGTACGTAAGTGGACGGATCGAAGAGAACGCCGAGTCCCTTGCGCTCGAAGTTCTGCGGCAGGTATGCGAAACGAAGTCCGGCTTCAACCGTGAAGTTCGGACGCATCTTCCAGCTGTCCTGCACGTAGAATTCGTAGTTGTAGTAACGGAAATTATCAATTGGGCGGTCGGTGCCTTGCGCGAACTGGAGCGGCTTGCCGACAAACAGGTCGCCGAAGTTGTTAAGCGTAGCGTTTGTTTGTCCCCACTGACCGACGACGATGTTGGTATCGCTGTTTGACTGCTGTCGTTTGTTCGCCTGTTCGATGAAAGCGCCGAATTTCCACGTGTGTGTGTTCTGCACCTTCACGAGGTTGTCGGTAATTGCGAAGCTGTCGTTCCACGCGAGGATCGGATAACCGTAAGCAGCATGGAAGTCGCCGGCGCCCCACGTCAGCACGCTGAGCGGAACGTACGGATTGCTATTATCGAAGAATCCGACTTTCTGAAGTCCGAGCGCTGAGAATGAAACTTTGTCGGGCTCCTTGAAGTCGTAATTCAGCTTCAGCTTGCTGGCGCTGAAGAGAATCTCATTCGTCATCGATGAACTGATGATGTTCGTCAGGTTCACTACAACCGAACGGCCCAGGTTCTTGCTGGTGAGCTTGCCGGGAAGTTCGTAGTTTGAAGAATCCCACCACAAGCCACGCGGGAACCCCTGCTCCTCGTACTCGCGAGCAAAACGCACATACAGTTTTGTTTTTTCGCTGATGGAGTAGTCGAAGCGGGAAGTGAACTGGTTTCGATTGTTCGGCCTCAGCACGCTGTAAACGTAATTCGGCTGGCCAGGCGCGGCAGCCAGGTTTGGCGCCGGGAACAGATTCAAAAGCGCCTTGCCGAAGGGATCTCCGCACGGAGCAAGATTGCCACCGGGCGCGAGGTCGTTGTTGTTATTGTTGTTGCCGACGACACCACCAACGGTGCAACCCGCCGGAACGGTCACATTCGAAAACTCGCTGAAGTCGCCTGCGCGTTGTTTAAGCGTCGGAACGATGAATCGATTTGAGCCTTCGTCCACTTGCTGGTAGTAACGCTCGTAGCCGACGAAGAAGAACAACTTGTCGCGGTTGCGATTGAAATTGGTCCAGGGCAACAGGACTGGTCCGCCGATGTTGCCGCCGGGATAGTTGTACTTGCTATTCGGGCGCGCCACGTTGTTGATGCTGTTCGAGCGATCGTTGGCCTGGAACTTATAGTGGCGCATGTAGTCGTAAACGGAGCCGTGGAAGTCGCTGCTGCCGCCTTTGGTCGTCGCGCTGATCTGAACCGCGCTGGTGCCGTGTTCAGCCGCATAGTTGCTGGTCTGAACTTTAACTTCCTGCACCATGTCCGGGTTGGCGGTGATGACAGTGCCGTTGTTCGAGCCGATGTCGATCATGCGCGAACCGTCGATGGTGATGTTGTTCTGTTCACCGCGCAGACCGTTCACGTGATACTGAGAATTCGCGTTCGCGCCGCCACCGAAAGCAATCTGCTCGAGGGCGGTGTTGTCCGGCGCAACGACGCCTGGAAGAATGCGCAACAGTTCGAGTGAGCTGCGGCTGATAATCGAAAGGTTATCGATCTGTTGTGAACTGATCACGTTTTCGCGGGCGCCCGTCTCTGTTTGCAGCGATTCGACGCCGGCAGTGACCGTGACTGTTTCGGTCGGCTGGCCCACTTCCATGGTGACGTCAACACCCTGCGTGCCGCTGGTCTCAATCATGAGATCGGATTTAACGGAGGTCTTGAAGCCGGCAAGCTCAACTTTCATCGTGTAAGCGCCAGGTGAGAGCGCAGTGAAAGTGTAGGTACCGTCCTCGCTGGTCTTTGTTTGCCGCTCGTCCTTGGTTCGGTCGTTGACGAGCGTGACCGTAGCATCGCGAACGATAGCTCCCTGCGGATCTTTGACGGTGCCGCGCAACGTGGCGCTACCGGTGGACTGGGCGACCGCCGGTTGGACACCTGCCAGGATGGTCAGGGAAAACACAAAAAGAGAAACGATGAGCGTCGCATACAGCCTGCGCGTGCTTCGTTGAGTCATACTCTCCTCCGTGGAGCGAAACTGCTAGCGAACTTCAGCGAGAAGCTCGCAAAGTGCTCGATTTAGTTGTCTCAAAAACTGCAGGGATAGTCGGATCAACCTACTAGAAATCCGACTTTGGGGTTTGTTGCACGACCGGACAAAAGCCTTAGTACTACCGCCTGAACTCTTTGTCAAGAGTTTTTTATGGTCACCTTAAAAAATCTTTAATAACCGGACAGATGGATCGAAACGATATTGCAGACCGATGTTTCGCTAGGCAACGCGAATGCCGGATAACGGGCTTAATGCGGATCGTTAAGAACTCTGAGTAATCTCGCAAAGAGGGTCCAAAGGCACTGATCGCCACTCGTTGACTTTGTTTCGATTTTTTTGGAAGCCGTCCAAAATTTTGTAGGGATGGCCTACTTATGCGGGGACGACCGAGGCGAATTTGCGGGCGAGCACCAGACTCAGCGCGCCCATCAGGCGCGTGTCGTCGCCGAGGGTCGACGCAAAGACCGGCGCGGAAGGTAAACCACTGCAAAGAATGTTGGCGGCAACCGTGCTCCGCAGTTCGTCAGAAATGAGCGGCCATGCGCGAGCGATGTCGCCGGCGAGGATAAAAGCTTCGGGACTCAAACCCTTCATGAGATTCGAAATCCCCAAACCGAGGTAACGCGCGGTCTCGAGTAAAGCTTCCTTCGCCGCCTGATCGCGATTGAATGCATTGTCGATCAGTTTGTTGAAATTGATCTCCGAATCTGCAACACCGGGTCGACGCTGTTTGTAACGAGCAAGTGTCGCACGTTCCGAAGCGAAAGCTTCCCAGCACTGTTCACTTCCCGCCGCACACGCAACGGGAGCGCCCTTCCCGATCGTCATGTGACCAAACTCGCCTGCTGCTCCCGCGACGCCCTGATACACCTGACCATCAAAAATAATTCCGGTACCCAAACCTTCCTCGACCAACACCAGAATAAAGTCGCGCACGTCGCGGATCTCGGGGCGCCCCAACCACAACTCAGCCAGTGCCGCCGCGTTCGCGTCGTTATCGACTGTAACGGGTAGTGCCGTCGCTTCGCTCAGATCTTTCGCGAGCGCCCAGTTGCGCCATTTGAAGTGCGGAATAAAGAGCGCCGTTCCGGTTTCAGGATCGACCAGGCCGGGCACGCAGACGCCGACGCCTTCGATGTTCGCGTGAGTCTTGATGAACTTCTGTATGCACGTAAGTAGTCTGCGATAGGCGACCTTCTCATCGGGATGGGTATCAAACACTTCCCTATCGACGACCCGTCCCACGAGGTCAGCAACAGCCACCGTCGTGCGGGCCGTACCAACATCGGCGCCGATCGTCATGTAACCAGCAGCACGCAAGCGAAGCAGACTGGGCGGCCGACCTCCCGTCGATTCGCCTTCGGTTTCGTAAATCAATCCCTGCGTCTTCAGTTCATCGACGATGAGTGAAACCGTAGATCGCTGCAACAACGTTTCGTGAGAGATCTCGGCGCGCGAGATTGGTTCCTTCTCACGCACATAGTTGAGCACGATTTGACGATTGATGTAACGAATCGTATCCGCGCGTGCAACATTCGCTTTTTTGAGGTTTATGCGTCGCACGATTTTGTTTCAAAGCAGGAGATTGCCACAAAAAGGCACATAAGGCACAAATATTTTAGCCAGACCTTTTGTGCTTCTTTGTGGCCTCAACGAGTATTGATGACTACTGAAGCTGAAGCCAGATTGTCTGAGGTTGCTTTCAAAACGATCCGGCCAGGTTTTTGTTTCGCCTGAACGACCGCCAGCGCCAGGCCTCGAAATGCCTTGCGTTGTTTTCCCTTGAACGACTCGTGACTCGCCTGGTAACCATTGTCGACACCCGCAATCGAGCCGTCGCTTGTCAATTCAAACTTGATTAGATTATCAGCCGCAGGGACCACCGTTCCATTCCTGTCGACCACTTTGACAGTCACGAACGAAAGATCGACTCCATCAGCTTTGATGTTTTTGCGATCCGGAATCAAAACGATCCGTGCCGGTGCTTCCGCAGTGCGCACTTCCCTGGTCAACACTACCTGACCATTCTTTCGCGACACAGCTTTTAACACACCCGGCTCAAACGGCAATCGCCAGAACACCTGCATGTCGTCGCCCTTCTTCCGTTTTGTACCCTGCGAACGCCCGTTCAAAAACAGCTCAACTTCATCGGCATTGAAATACGTCACCACATCAACGTTCTCGCCCGCCTTCCAGTTCCAATGCGGAAACAGGTGCAACACCGGCTTGTTGGTCCATTCGCTCTGGTACATGTAGTACGAGTCTTTCGGAAAACCGGCAAGATCGATGATGCCGAAATACGAACTGACCGCCGGCCACGGATATGGCGTCGGTTCACCGAGGTAGTCCCAGCCGGTCCAGATAAACATGCCGCCGAAGAAGTCGTGCTTCTTGACGATCTTCCACGTCTCCTCGTGCGTTGACCCCCACGGCACACTCGAGTTGTCGTAAGCGGAACACGTGAAATCAGGAGTTCCTTCTTTGAGAACCTCGTCCCATTTCCTGGGCCAACGGCGAATCTCATCCGACGGCATGAGGTAGCTGTCACGGCTTTGAACTGCGGAAGTCGTCTCGGCACCAAGAATCACACGTCCCGGAAACAGTTTTTGTAATTCAGGAATTTTACCGTGCTGGTAATTCGTGCCGACGATATCGAGGTCTCCATCAGTGATCACCTTGTTGTTCGTATCGACGCCATTGCACGCCGCTGTGATCGGACGAGTCTTGTCGAGATTGCGTACGATAGCGACGAGCTCTCTGCTGATCCTGCCGCCTTCCGGATTCTGGTTCCACTGCTCCACCACTTCGTTGCCGATACTCCACATGATGACGCTGGGATGATTTCGATCGCGCAGCACCATGTCTTCGAGATCGCGTTTGTGCCACTCATCAAAATCGAGGTGGTAGTCAAACTCGGTTTTCTTCATCTTCCAGACGTCGAAGGCTTCATCCATGACGATGAAACCCATTTTGTCGGTCAGTTCCAGCAACTCCGGCGCGGGCGGATTGTGTGAAGTGCGAATACCGTTGACGCCCATTTCCTTCAGCATCTCGAGTTGGCGTTCGATGGCGCGCGTGTTGACCGCAGCGCCGAGTGAACCCAGATCGTGATGATTGCAGACGCCGCGGATCTTGACGGGTTTGTCGTTCAGGAAGAAACCTTTGTTGACGTCGAAGCGAAAGGTGCGAATGCCGAGCGGCGTCTCGTAGCGATCGACTACTCTTCCGCCTTGCTCTAACTGCGACACGATCTTGTAAAGGTACGGACGCTCATCAGACCACAACAACGGGGAGGAAACCTTCAGCGTTTGGCTGACTTCGGCGTGCGAGTCTTTCGGCGTCACGTTTTTCTCACTGCCTCGCGCGACTACTCTCCCGCTCGCGTCCTGAATTGTCGTGGTGAGATTTACCGGAGTCTCACTCTTCGAACTGTTATTCACTTTGGTCTTTATGACGACTGTGGCTGACTGACTGTTAACTTCGGGCGTGGTCCAGTACGTGCCCCAGTGTTCGACGTGCACCGGATCGACTGTGGTTAACCAAACGTTCCGATAGATCCCGGAACCTGAGTACCAGCGCGAATTTGGTTGTTTTGAGTTATCGACCTTAACGGCGATGACGTTTTTATTCGACCCGTAGATCAAATGTGGTGTCAGTTCATATTGAAAAGAGATGTAACCGTAAGGACGTTTTCCGAGGTAATGACCGTTGATCCAGACCTCGCTGTTGCGATAGACGCCGTCAAACTCGATGAAGATCGCTTTTCCTTTAGCGGTGATGGGCACTGTGAAACTCTTGCGATACCAACCGATGCCACCGGGCAGTGCACCGCCACCTGTGCCGGCCGGCGCCTTTTCACTGAACTCGCCTTCAATACTCCAGTCGTGCGGCAGGTCCAGTCGCCGCCACTGCGAATCGTTCAAATCTTCGTTCTGTCCACTCGTGACATCACCAAGATTAAAGCGCCAATCCTCGTTGAAAATCACACGCTTACCCGGCCGGGAGTTAGCGAAGCACAGCGAAGCTACACACAACAGCAAACAAAAAGCGGCGACTACATTCTGTTTCCGGTTCATTTTCGATTTGTGCCCTTTGTGTCTTAGTGGTTAGTTAAGGCCGAGTGCTTTCAACAACTCCGGTTCTCGTTGTGCCTGACCATTCGCTTTGTTGACGACGGCAAAACTGCCTGAATAGTCCCACATGGTCCAACCGATACCGTGTTTCTCGAGCGCCGTGCGCATATCCTGGAGCCACGCCACTCGATCTGCCGGCTTCGCGAACCTACGAAAAGCCCCAAACTCATTACACGTGATGTAAACGCGATGTTTTGCCGCCCACGCAGCCGCTGCCGCCAGCTCTCGATCGATGCGCCCGGCGTTCCAGTTGTCTTCACCATAACGAAGCAGGTTGTACTTCGCCGGCTCGTCGAGAACGGTGTCGAGCATGAGCTTCACTGCTTCCGGTGAAGACGGATAAGGCACGTTCTTGTAGTACGACAGGTTTGGACCAGCCCATGTCGCACCCTGGTGCGTGAATGCAAACGGCTCGTAAAAATGAAAGTTGTAAATCACATTCGGGTCGGAATACGGCTCGAGAAAGAGCATTTCGTAAAGTCCCGACCAGCGATGACCGCCCGCGATGATCGTATGGTTCGGAGCGCCGGCGCGGATCGCAGCGATCAGTTTTCCCTGGATGCCGAACCAGCGATAACCGTCCTCCACCATCGGCTCGTTTATCGTTTCGAGGAACACGGCTTCCGGATCTCGCCTCGACAGATGTGTCGCAAAGGCACGCCAGAATTTGGCAAAAGCCTCGACGCCGCGTTCGTCGCGATTCATCCTCAGCTTAAACTCGTCGCTCGGATGGATATCGATGATGACGGCCAGACCCGTCGCGAGGATCATGTCGAGCGCACTGTCGACGTATTGCAGATACGTGGTATTGAGAACCGAAGGATCGGGCGTGTCTTTGAGCAAAGGCGCCGGCTCGATGGGAAAGCGCACGTGATCGAAACCCATCGATTTGATGAGCGCGATGTCCTGGGCCGTGGTGTGCGATTCGAGATGCGTTTTCGAGTAATCACCCGCTTGCGAAAACCAGTGACTCAAATTTACTCCGCGGCGCAGGCGTCCGAATCGCGCCGCAAGATTCGAGGTTTTCTGCTGTTGAGTTGTCGCTGCATTTGACACATGATGCAAAATAGCAACGCACAGTAGCAGTATGATCGATTGTCGTATTGGCTTCAGCACGCGCATCTTTTATCAGGCGTCAATTCAGAAAGCAAAATAAAATTTTTGATGATGAAGAAAATTTAGCCACGGATTTTCACGGATGAACGCGGATCAGATCTGTGTTCATCCGTGTAAATCTGTGGCTGAATATTCTGCATAGGAGATCAGCCTTGAACTTAAAACTCCACTGGTGGCTTTGCCCGATTTTGCTCCTCCTTTCCGTCATGACTGTTAGTGGACAACCAATGCGTAACAGCAACATCGTTATGCCGATTCACGCGGGCTGGCAGTTTCGTGAAGTTGGTAAAACTGACTGGCATAACGCTGTGGTCCCGGGCTGCGTTCACACTGATCTGCTGGCGAACAAGCTCATAGAAGATCCGTTTTATCGCGACAACGAGAAGAAGCAGCAGTGGATCGGCAAGACTGACTGGGAGTACAGGACCACCTTCAAAGTCACGCCGCAGGCAATGGAGCGCCAGAAGGTTGAGCTTGTCTTCGAGGGCCTCGACACCTATGCGCAGGTGTTTGTAAACGAACAAAAGCTGCTCGACGCTGACAACATGTTTCGCACGTGGCGAGTTGATGCGAAGCGCGCACTCAAAGCAGGCGACAACACCATACGGATCGTTTTTCGCTCGCCGATCAACGAGATCCTGCCGGTGATGGCGAAGTTGAAATACCAGATCCCGTCGCCAAACGACCAGGGCGAAAAGACGTCGCCCTTTACGCGCAAGGCTCCGTATCACTACGGCTGGGATTGGGGTCCGCGTTTTGTAACCAGTGGAGTATGGCGTCCGGTTTCTCTCGTGGCGTGGGACCAGGCGCGCGTGAATGACATTCAAATCATCGTCAGGAAGATCACGCCGGCCGTTGCGGAGTTGACTGCAAACGTCGAAGTCGAAGGAAGCACTGAGGGCGAGGCGACCGTATTACTGGAAAATCTGACGAATAAAGTCGCCGCCGGCAAACAGCAAGTCAAACTCAACGTGGGCGTCAATCGAGTCACATTCGATTTTACCGTCGCACGACCCGCGGTCTGGTGGCCCAACGGGCTCGGCGAGCAACCGCTCTACACCTTTAGCGCGCGCACGCTTGTAAACGGACGAATGGCAGACGAGAAAACCACGCGCACCGGTCTGCGCACCCTGGAACTCAGACGCCAGCGTGACGCAGCCGGGGAAAGTTTCATGTTCGTAGTGAACGGCATTCCCGTCTTCGCGAAAGGCGGCAACTGGATCCCGGCCGACAGCTTTCCCACCCGCATCGACAAAGAAAAATACCGCTACCTGATCCAATCCGTGCGCGACAGCAACATGAACATGCTGCGCGTCTGGGGCGGCGGCATCTACGAAGTGGACGAGTTTTACGAGCTGTGCGACGAGCTGGGAATCATGGTCTGGCAGGATTATATGTTTGCGTGCAGCATGTATCCGGGGACACAGGACTTCCTCGACAGCGTGCGCGCGGAAGCGATCGACAACGTCAAGCGCCTGCGCAATCACCCGAGCATCGTTCTCTGGGCCGGGAATAACGAAGTCGAGACTGCATGGTTCAACTGGGGCTGGCGGCAAAGTTTGCCGGCGACGCTGTGGGACGACTACCTGAAGATCTTCCACGGCGTGTTGCAGGAAGTTTCGGCGGAGTACGATCCGACGAGGGTTTACTGGCCCAGCTCACCGCATGGCGGACTCGACGACGATCGCGATTCGGCGCGCAGTGGCGACGTGCACTACTGGCAAGTTTGGCATGCGTCGAAGCCGTTCTCCGAATACGAACAACAGAGGCCGCGATTCATGAGTGAATACGGCTTCCAATCGTTTCCGAATATCGAGACGGTCAAGGCTTACACAGTTCGGGAAGACCGAGACATCGAATCGCCGATCATGTTGGCCCACCAGCGGCATCCGCGCGGTAACCAGTTGATACGCGAGTACATGCTGCGTGAGTACCCGAATCCGAAAGACTTCGAGTCGTTTTTGTACGTGAGCCAGGTTTTGCAGGCGGAAGGGATACGTATCGGCGCGGAGCACCTGCGACGCATCATGCCGCACAACATGGGTTCGCTTTACTGGCAGATCAACGATTGCTGGCCCGTCGCCTCGTGGTCCGGCATCGATTATTTCGGACGCTGGAAGGCGTTGCATTATTACGCGCGCCGCTTCTACAGCGACTTGCTCATCAGTCCGACCGTGGACAAAGAAGATCTGAAGCTGTACGTGGTTTCGGATCGACCGAAAGCTGTGCCGGCGCAGATCAAAGTGACCGTGATGAACCTGGAGGGAGTTACGCCGCTCAGGACCATCGTTCGAGACGTGAACGTTGAGCCGCTAACGAGTCGCTCGTATGTAGATCTGAAAGTGTCGGAACTTTTGCAAGGAACGAACAAAGAGGATGCGGTGGTCTATTGTGAGCTGCTCGTGAATGGGAAAGCGGTTTCCAGTCAGGATTACTTTTTTGGACCGTTCAAAGATCTGACCATGCCGAAGCCAACGATTACATCCGCTGTGACACCCACACGCGGCGGCTTCCGAGTGAAAGTATCGACGGATAAATTCGCGAAGTCTGTTTATCTC
This sequence comes from Pyrinomonadaceae bacterium, assembly GCA_036379695.1. Taxonomy (GTDB): domain Bacteria; phylum Acidobacteriota; class Blastocatellia; order Pyrinomonadales; family Pyrinomonadaceae; genus PSRF01. The sequence goes on from DASVGE010000324.1 coordinate 23,856, forward strand.
GCCGTTCCCGATCATGACGGCTTCTTCTCCGACAACTTCTTCAACCTCGCGCCCGGTCGCGACATGACAGTGGAGTTTCGTTCGCGCGCGCCGTTGTCCGTCGAGCAATTCAAACAACGACTCGAAATCCGCTCCATCTTTGACGCCTTTTAATCTGTGTAATCTGTGGCTAAAAGACGATGGTTGACAAAGTCCGTTGGGGAATTTTAAGCACTGCAAACATCGCGCTGGCGAAAGTCATACCGGCGATGCAGCGCAGCCCCTGGTGTGAGATCACGGCGATAGCTTCACGCGATCTCACGAAAGCAAAGCGGGCGGCAGCCCAACTAAACATACCGCACGCTTACGGAAGCTACGAAGAACTGCTCGCGGACAACAACGTCGAAGCAATCTACAACCCGCTCCCGAATCACCTGCACGTTCCCTGGACCGTGAAAGCCGCCGAAGCCGGTAAGCACGTTCTCTGTGAAAAACCAATCGCGCTGAGTGCAGGTGAAGCACGCACGTTAATCGACATCCGCGACCGCACGGGCATGCGCATCCAGGAAGCGTTCATGGTGCGCACGCACCCGCAATGGCTCGAAACACGCAGGCTAATTCACGCCGGCAGAATCGGCTCGTTACGATCGATCACCTGCCTTTTCTCTTACATCAACTCCGATCCCACAAACATCCGCAACCAGCTCGACTTGGGCGGCGGCGCTTTGATGGACATCGGCTGTTACCCGATCACGATCTCGCGTTGGATATACGACGCGGAACCGCAACGTGTACTCGGTCTCATCGAACGCGATCCGGTGTTTGGCACCGACACTTTGACCACCGCCGTGCTCGAGTTTGCGGAAGGACACTCAACCTTCACGTGCAGCACGCGCCTCGCGCCTTATCAACGCATGATCTTTCATGGAACCGAAGGCAGGATCGAAGTGCTGATTCCCTTCAATGCGCCTAACGATCGACCCACACAGATTCTCGTCAACGATGAACTGATCGAGTTTCCGGTCTGCGATCAGTACGAGATCCAGGGCTCGCTCTTTTCACAAGCCATTCGAGAGAACAGCGAACAACCAATCCCGCTGGAAGACGCCATCAACAACATGACGGTCATTGATGCAGTGTTTAAATCAGCCACGGATGAACACGGATGGATACGGATTTAATTTCTTAAGAACTCGGCAACGGCTTCGCCCAGGCGCTTGGATTCCCACGAGGTGGCGAGGTGGCCGCAGTCGCCATCCAGATCGAGCAACTTCGCGCCAAGCAGAGTCGCAAATTCCGAGGCTGGTCCAGGTGTCACAACGTGATCGAATTTCGCCACCACTACAAACACCTTCGCTTTAACCGCCTGCGCCGCACGCTCTAGACTCCCTCCGAACTCACGCGATACATCCAAAGCCATCATCGCCTGCACCTGACGAATCTTGTCATTCGCATCAAACCCCTTCTCGTTTTGCGCTTTGGCGATATCGGCAAGCACCTGCTCGCGTGTCTTGCGCCGGTTGTAATCCGTTGGCGTGGTCAGCAGCAGCTCACCAAATGCGAAGTCCACCACACGCGCCGGATTAACCGAATAGTTACCTCCGCGCCAATCTCGATCGCGCATGATGGCTTCGATCTGCGCGTGCCAGTGCAATAAGTCGTACGGCGCCGGACGAGGTGTACCGACGATGGGAATCGCCTTCTCCATGAAGTCCGGATACGTGACGAGCCACTGAAACACCTGCATGCCACCCATCGAGATCCCCACCATCGCTTTCACGCGATCGATCTTGAGCACTTCAGTCAAAAGCCTGTGCTGCGACTCAACCGTGTCGCGCAAGGTGAACTTCGGAAAACGCATGCGCGGCTGGAGGCGACTGTTCGACGGCGATGACGACACACCATTCGCAAGCGCATCGATCGCTACGACAAAATACTTCGAACTATCGATCGGCTTGCCTGGCCCGATGTTCGACACGAGTTGTTCGGTGGTGCCGGAAGCCCAGGTCGGAAACACGATCACGTTCGACTTGTCTGCCGCAAGCTTTCCAAACGTGCGATAGCCGACGCGGCAGTCGCGAATCACGCCGCCGTTCTGAAGTTTAAGATCGCCGATATTCGCAAACTGCTGCTCCTGCGCGACGGCAACATATGCAAAGAGCTGCAATGACAGGCATAGCCGAATGGTCCAGTTAATGTTCTTCATTTTTGAAAGACGAGGTTGTCCACCAAAACCATCCCATGCTGCGGCGTGCATTGATTGCAGTAGGCACTGACGGTGATCGCCGTCAACTTTCGCAGCACCTCCTTCGTGTCGACTTTCTCCGCCCACGAAGGTTGGCCCAGCCCTTTCAACGGAATCACGTACGTGTTGAGACCTGACTTGAGTCGAATCGGCAGTTGCGGAAAGCCGGCGTCGATGTTGATGCCCTGTCCATGGCTCACAAACTCGACGCGCAACGAGTCCACGCCGGTGGCATAGAGTTGCAGCGATAGTTGTTTGTAGCCGCTCACGTCGTCGGCAACCGGCTTGCCGTCTTTTTGTGGTCGTCCCTGGATTTCGAGCGTGACGTTGGCCCACTGGTTTGGCCCGCTCAGGTTGTATTCAAACGACGCGAGGTGGTTCTGAGGTGCGTCTTTGAGCACGATTAGCTCCGGCGCACCCGGCGAGGCATTCGCGAGGCCCTTATACTTGACCGGTGTCGATTCGTTTGCGGTGTAGATCTGGACCATGCCTCCGTTATTACTCACCGCGCGCCCGTTCTCCACCTTCTCAAAATCCGCGTACACAAATTTATCGCCGCCGTCCTGCGAGAATGACGACAGGCAAAGCGCGATGACAATGAAGAAAGAAGCGATAAGTTTCATAATCGACTCTCCTTTAAGCCACAAAAAGGCACAAAAGGCATATAAAGATTATTTTGTGCCTTTTGTGCCTTTTTGTGGCGAAGTTTTGTTTGTGCGAAGGTTTGCATTCAGCCGGATGGTAGCCCCGCGACTGAATTTTAGCGACGCCACCTGTTCTCGATAGCGCACCCGACAATCAGTTCCGTTGATGCTATGTATTGTGGCGTGATCAAGCCGACCGTTCTTCCATTCCAGATCGATCTCGAATCCACCGCGTGCGCGCAGACCCTTCACGGAGCCGTTGGGCCACGCGGATGGCAACGCCGGCAAGAACTCAATCTCGCCCGTGTGACTTTGCAAAAGCATTTCCACGATCCCCGATGTGGCGCCGAAGTTTCCGTCTATCTGAAACGGCGGGTGTGCGTCGAACAGGTTGCGATAGACGCCGCCACCACCGCGAAACTCTTTTGCGTAAACCGGACTCAGCGCTTTCTGCAACAACAGGTACGCGCGATCGCCGTCACGCAAGCGGGCCCAGAAATTGATCTTCCACGCCAAACTCCAGCCCGTTCCGACATCGCCGCGCAGCTCGAGAGTTTTCCTTGCGGCAGCGAAGAGATTCGGAGTTTGAAGGTGTGTGATCTGGCGGCTCGGAAAGAGACCGTAAAGATGCGACACGTGCCGGTGTTGTTGTTCGGGCGCTTCCATGTCCCAATCGTCTAACCATTCCTGTAGTTGACCAGCCTTTCCGATCTTCATCGGCGGCAAACGTTTCAGCACTTCCGCGAGTCTGTTGCTGAAGGGTTTGTCGATCCCAAGAATCAGCGCTGCTGTCGCGCATTGCGTGAACAGGTCTCGGATGATCTGAGTGTCCATCGTAGGTCCGGCACAGATCGCGACGCCGCTCGCGTGTTTGTTTTCGGGTGAAATCGACGGGCACGTCACCAGCCGCTGCTCTCGTGGTTCCGGGACCAGCGTGTCCAGAAAAAACTCCGCGGCGCCCTTCATCACCTGATACGCGCGGGCGAGGAACTGTTTGTCGCCGGTGAATTCGTAGTGATCCCAAAGGTGCGTGCAGAGCCACGCGCCGCCGGTGGGCCACATACCCCAGAGTGGTCCGTCGATGGGAGCTGTCTGTCTCCAGAGATCGGTGTTGTGATGGCACACCCAGCCGCGCGCGCCGTAATGCACCTGCGCGGTGCGGGCGCCGTTCTCGACCAGTTCGGACACCATTCGCAGCAACGGCTCGTGACACTCCGACAGGTTCGTGGTTTCGGCGGGCCAGTAGTTCATCTCCGTGTTGATGTTGATGGTGTACTTGCTTTCCCACGGCGGCGTCATCAGGTGGTTCCAGATGCCCTGCAAGTTGGCGGGCTGCGATCCGGGACGCGATGACGAGATCAGCAGGTAGCGGCCGTACTGGAAATACAGTGTCGCGAGGTGCGGATCCAAACCTTTCAGGAACTGAGATGGTCGGTCGTCCGTCGGCAGATTGGCGGCCTCGGTTTTGCCGAGATCCAGTTTGACGCGATGAAAAAGACGCTGATGCTCGCGGACGTGCGCCGCGCGTCGACTCTCAAGCGATTTCCCGCTCGCACTTCGTAAGTGATCGGCGCTAATGGCGCTCGGATTTCCGCTAGTGTCTTTATAGCTGCGATAGCTGGTTGCAGCCGCGATCAGTAGCAGGGCAGAGTCTGCCCCAGTGACAACGATTTTTTCTTGTTCCGCGGACGCCTTGCCGCCACGCGCAAGCACCTGCACGCGTGCTTCAAACTTCAACCCGCCCTTGATCCCGAACGCGTCACCGTTTATTCCACGCAACACCAGCGTGTTCGGGTTTTCAGTTGAAACTGTTGCTTTCTGCGGAGTCTCGAACGTCGCGGAGAAGCTCAGTTGACCCGGATGATCTGCGGTCACGCTAACGACGATCACCTGGTCCACCGGACTCGCAAACACCTCGCGCGTGAAAGTTACTGGACCAACTTTGAAAGACACACTTGCAATCGCTGTATTCAGATCCAACTCGCGCCGGTAGTTCGTAGCACTTTCGTGAGCGAAGGCGAGCTTAAGACTCCCGACCGGTTCATACGGCATCTGCTTGATCGGTTGCGCCATCATCTTCGCGCCAACCAGATCGTGTGCTTCTTTGTACCGTCCTTCAAAGATCAACCGCCGCGCCTCCGGCAGCGCTTTCAGTGCCTCCGGATTGTTTGGATCGTAAGGAGCGCCGGCGTACAGCGTGTCTTCGTTCAACTGGAGTATTTCCGTCTTCGGATCGCCGAAGATCATCGCCCCCAGACGTCCATTCCCAACCGGCAACGCATCCGTCCACTCGACTGCGGGTTCGTCGTACCACAACAAGAGTTGATCGTCGACACTATAAAAGCCGTCTACTAACGGAATCGCCGCCACGGCAAAACCCGCAGTTGATAAAAACTCTCGACGCGTTATCTTCTGCATCATCAGTTACCACGGATTACACGGACAGAAATCCGGATTTTATTCCGTGTAATCTGTGGCTCAAGATCTTCCCGCAAGACGTAGTCACGTCCGCGCGGGACGAGTGATAGCGTTTGCACCTCGCTGCCTGGGCGTGTAAAGAGTCCGGTGACCGGGGCGTTGTCGGTGCTGAAGACTCTTAGTTCGACGTTGTCCCAGTCCATGTCTTTCGTGCTCTGCGCCACCTTGATGTGCGGCAGCACCGAATGGTTTTTGACGAGCAGCACGACCGGAATCTGACCTAACGCGATCTCGTGCCACTTCGCGCCTTCATAAGCACGCCCGCTCTGATAGTCGATCCAACTACCCGGCGGCAAATAAACCCGGCGGCGGTCGCCACTCGCAAACATCGGCGCCACCAGCAAATCCGATCCAAACAGGTATTGATCGTCGATGGTCCATGACGTCGGATCGTTTGGATACTCGAAGAACAACGGCCGCGTCATCGGAAACCCACGCGCCGATGAATCCTTCGCCTGCGCGTAAATGTAAGGCATCAACGCGTAGCGCAAACCAAGCGCCCTGCGAAAATCTTCAGTTAGCGCCGCATCGTATTCCCATGGCTCTCGCGGTGGCGCACCATGCGCGCGCGTGTGCGACGTCAACACACCCCACGCCAGCCAGCGCCGGTAAAGATCGCGCGGCGCCTTATTCACAAAACCGCCGACGTCGTGACTCCAGTAAGTGAAGCCCGACAACCCGAACGACAAACCGCCGCGCAACTCCGCCGCCATCGCTGAATCCGTATTCTCCGCGTCGCCGCCCCAGTGCAACGGATAACGCTGGCTGCCGGCCCACGCACTGCGCGCCCAGATCACATCGTCGCCCGTGACTTCTTTCGTAACTTCAGCAACCGCTTTGTTGTAACGCAACGGATAAAGATTGTGCTCGTACCATCCGCTGAGCCCGGAATTGTATTGACCCGTCAACGGCGCGCCCTCACCGAAATCAACCTTGATCGCGCCGACACCCATCTTCAGCAGATCTCTTAGCTTCCCTTGATACCACTTCACCGCCTCGGGATTACTCATGTCGAGCGTCGCGTCTTCAAACGGCAGTTGCCCGCCTTCGTTCCGCACGTGATAACCACGGTCAACCATCTCTTTCCAGATATCGTTCTTGCTGGTGAAGTAAGTGTATTGCCAGAGACTGACGTGAAAACCCTGCTGCTTCAGATCCGCGATCATCTTTGCCGGATCGCGGAAGCGCGTGCTCGAGAAACGATAGTCACTACGCCAATCAGTTTCGAACCAGCCGGTGTCGAGATGGATCACGTCGGTTGGGACCTGGTGCGATCTCAACTGTTGGGCCACCTGTCGCACCTGATCTTCCGAGTTGTATGTGATGCGGCTCATCCAGAAACCAAACGACCAGAGCGGCGGGACCGGGCTGCGGCCAGTGAGAGCGGTGTACTCCGAAAGAATGTCTTTGGGCTCGCCGAGAAACACGAAAAGATCGAGGTTCTCGTCACCCGAATAGATCACGTTGTGCGCGTCGAAATATCTGCCGAAGTCGAACGTCAACGGCGCGCTGGTGTGAACAAACATCCCGTACCCGTTGCTGCTCAAAAAGAACGGAATGGGTTTGTACATGAACTCGTTCTGCGTCCCCATGCCGTCGCGCGTGGAGACCAGGACTTTCTGCCCGCGCTTGTTGAAGCGCGTGAACGATTCGCCACAGCCGAATATCTTCTCGTCGTGTTGCAACTCGAAAGTAGCGGCCATGCGACGCGTGAGATCGCTGGAGCGACGCACAAAGGAAAACGGAATCGGAATGATGTAAGTCGCCGGATCGCCGATGTTCTGCGTGCGCGTCAGTAGACGCCCGCGCTGATCGTAGATCTCGATGTGCCAGGGCTGCTTGATGATCTTCACGCGACCATGCGCGCTCGTGTAAGTGATCTCTCGATCGTTCTGCTCGACACGCCACGACGTGTCTTTGGGAACCGGGCCGGCAAGCATCAGCGACTGGCCATCGTTCATCGGCACCGCGCGCGTGGAAAAGCGCAGGCGCACCGTGCGCGGACTCACAAACGTAACGGCAAAAGGCAGCGTCGGATCCTGATCGTATTCGGTGCCGGGAAACTCAGTCGCGCGACCGCGGATCAAGGTGCCGTCGATCTTGTTGAACGAGAGCGTCGTGTTGCGCCAGTAACGTTCCCATTGCAACGCGCCTTGTCCGGTTGCGGTGTCGAATGAAGTGACCTTGCTACCGATGAAGTAGACGTTCTCCATCTTTTGAAAGTCCTGACTGACGTCGGGCGGGTCGCCGAGCAGTTGCGCGCCACAGACAGCGGGAAACAGGAGAAGCATTAGAACGATGAAAATCCGAGCCATCGACTCTGATCGCATTGGGCAGCCTCTTCGTGTGTTAGTTGGTAAAACGGTAAAGTGAGGATGGACTTTAGCTTAGACGTCAAACAAAGTCCATTTTTAGCCGCAAAAAGCCATAAAAGCCACGTAAAACCTTTGTTGTCCAATCTTGCTATTCTCCTAAAAGGGCTTGGCAGGTCGCGATTTCTGACGTAAGATACCCGCCTTCAACATGTCTGTTGCGTCAACAAATCTCGCGCATCTGCAGTCCGGATCAGGCTCCAGTCTGCATGATCGGCTGAATTCCGAGTGGCACAAACGCTCGCTCCAGTTGTTCATGTTCATCGTGCTGGCGCACTGGGCTGAGCATCTCGTGCAGGCGGTCCAAATCTACGTGTTGGGCTGGTCACGACCGCAGGCGGGAGGCGTGCTGGGTCTGTGGTTTCCGTTTCTGGTGAGCTCCGAGCTGCTCCACTACGGCTACGCGATCGTCATGCTCGTTGGGCTGTGGATGTTGCGCAAGGGATTTACCGGAACGTCGCGCAAGTGGTGGACGGCGGCGCTGGTGATTCAGTTCTGGCACCACATCGAACACGCGCTGCTGCAAACGCAGGCGATTCTTCAGCACAACTTGCTCGGCTCGCCCGTGCCGTTGAGTTTTCTGCAGATGGTGTTTCCGAAAAACAGAGTCGAGATTCATCTTTTCTACAACGCGATCGTTTTCATACCGATGATCATCGGGATGTACTACCACATGTTCCCGCCCAGCGAAGAGCAGCCCGCGACCTGCACCTGCGCGCTGCATCGCCAGCCGATTGCGGCGTGATCGCCCGCAAAAAGTCACTAGTTCTGCTGATTTTGTTGCTTGCATTCGCTTGTCAGAAGACTGCGAAGCCGCCTGATATAGGGCTTCAGTACGAGATTGCGCCGCAACCTCCGCGCGTCGGTGCAGCTACCATCGATCTAAAACTAACGGACAAGAATGGCGCGCCGGTTGGTGGTGCCCGTGTTGACCTCGAAGGTAACATGTCTCACGCAGGCATGGCTCCGGTCAGTGTTGAAACAAAGGAAATCGAGACGGGCAAATACCGCGGCACGTTACAACTCACGATGGCCGGCGATTGGATCGTGCTGGTTCACATTACACTTGCCGATGGACAAAAGCTGCAACGACAGATCGAACTCAGTGGGGTGAGGTAAATGGATTTACTACGAACTCCGCTTCTCGGTCCACTGCTGCGGTGGCGACATGCGCGTACGTTGTTTCAAATCCCACTGCTCGTGCTGAGCGTGTTGATGATCCTGCACGGTTTCTTTGGACCATCACTCGCTCCCAAGAACATCGCGACTACGCTGACGTGGGTACACTTTCGCGGCGCGCTCGTGCTCGTGCTCCTCGCTGCTGGAAATTTCTTCTGTTTTGCTTGTCCGTTCGTACTCGTTCGCGACTTCGCGCGCCGATTCTTTCGTCCCGTTCGGAATTTCCCACGCTTCCTGCGTAACAAGTGGCTCTCAGTGTCACTGCTAATCGCCGGACTCTTTGTTTACGAACTGTTTGATCTGTGGTCGTCGCCGTGGTGGACGGCGTTGCTGATCAGCTCTTACTTCCTGGCGGCGTTGATCGTTGATGGCTTTTTCAAGCACGCGTCGTTTTGCAAGTTTGTGTGTCCGATCGGACAGTTTAATTTCCTCGCTTCGACGATCTCTCCGCTCGAAGTGAAGGTGCGCGATCAGGCGGTCTGCACGAGTTGTCGCACGAAAGACTGCATCAAGGGACGGCGCGATCCGGTTTCGCCGCTCGTGGTTATTCAGCGTGGTTGTGAGCTGGCGCTGTTTCAACCGCGGAAGGTTGGAAACATGGACTGCACGTTTTGCCTCGACTGCGTACAGGCCTGCCCGCACGACAACGTCGGTATTCTGACGCGGGTTCCGGCTTCGGAGTTGACGACCGAGGCGATGCGTTCCGGCGTTGGTATCTTCTCGAGACGCAAAGATCTGGCTACGCTCTCGCTGTTGTTTGTTTTTGGAGCGCTGTTGAATGCCTTTGCGATGACCAGCCCGGTGTACGCGGTGGAAAGTTGGCTCGCGAAACAGTTGAACGTCACTAACGAAGCGCCAGTGCTCGGCGTTCTCTTCGTCGTTGCCCTCGTGATCGAACCTGTTGTGGTGCTCGGCATCGCTGTTTGGCTGACTCGATTCTCGACTGACAAATCGCCGCTTTCACTGCTCGTGCGATACTCTTATGCGCTCGTGCCGCTCGGGTTCGGCATTTGGCTGGCCCACTATTCGTTTCACTTCCTGACCGGGCTTTACACGTTCATCCCGGTGCTGCAGAGCGCGGCCGCCGAATCGGGTTGGCAGTTTTTGGGCACGCCGCTGTGGCGATTAACGGGACTGCCTGTAAGCACAGTGCAGGCACTGGAGTATGGGTTCATCTTTCTCGGTCTGATCGGTTCGCTGCTGGTGAGTTATCGTCTGGCCCAGGAAGATTCACCGGTCAGGCCGGTGCGCGCATTTTTGCCGTGGGCGGGTGTCGCGACGATCCTCTTTGCAGCAGCCGTTTGGCTGTTATCACAACCGATGGAAATGCGTGGGACGATGTTGGGCGGATGATGCGATACCTCGCTACGGCGCTTCTCTTTTTGTCGTTCTCCGTCCACGCGTTTGCACACGATGGGCCGCCGTTTCCGATCGTCGTCGATCAGCAGGTGGGTCCTTGCGTGATTTCGGTGTGGACGGATCCTGATGTTGGTGAAGGTTCTTTCTTCGTCATCACCAATGCACCTCCAAACGACCTGACCGTCCAGGTCGCAGTTCAACCAACCAGTGGCCGGCTTCCGGAAGCAACTTATGCAGCAGTGCGCGAAGACTTGAAGGGCCTGGTGCAATACAAAACCGTGGTCCACTTCGACGCCCAGGAAAACTGGCGCGTTCGCATCAGCTTACAAAGCGCGCAAGGCAACGGCGAAACTACAACCTTCGTCGAGCCCACGCCCGAGGGACTAGGCCGCTGGGATCTGCTGATTTACCTTCTTCCCTTTCTCGCCATCGGTTTCATCTGGCTCCGCGCCTTCCTCGCAAAACGAAACAAGCCACAAAAAGGCACATAAAGCACAAAAGATTCTCTATGAATTTTTTGCGCCTTTTGTGCCTTTTTGTGGCTATTCCTACAACTAAAGATTGATGACGCGTTCCGACGCGCGTGCTATTTTGCCGCGCCATGACCCCCAAAAAATCTAACGCACTTTTGTTGCTGACGTTCGCCATCTTCTGTCTCGCACCTTCAGTTCACGCGCAGCAAGCTGCAACCGCAACGCTCAGCGGCACAGTTAGTGATCAGCACGGCGCTGTTGTTGCCGGAACGCAGATCGTCGTCACGCAAAAAGCGACGGCAGTGAGTCGCGAAACTAAAACGACCGATGCCGGGTTCTTTTTGATCACGCGTCTGCCCGTCGGTGAATATGAAGTGAAGGCCAAAGCGACAGGTTTCAAAACCGCCGTCGTCTCGTCTGTGATCCTACAGGTCGGCCAGAACGAAGCAGTCAACTTTGTGCTCGAGCCCGGTGAGATAAGCGACACCGTAGTGACCGAGTTTGAACCGTTAGTCGACACGACTTCCAGCGCCGTTGAAGGCGTCATCAACGAGCGCCAGATCAACAACCTGCCACTCAACGGCCGCAACTTCCTGGAGCTGGCGCTACTGATCCCCGGAAACGCTCCAGCGCCGAATTTCGATCCGACAAAGACAAACACGGTCGTCATCTCGTCTGCGGGTCAACTCGGTCGGGGCGGAAACGTGACTGTAGACGGCGCCGACAATAATGACGACGTCGTCGGTGGTCCACTGCAAAACATCTCGCAGGAGGCCGTGGCTGAGTTTCAGATGGCAACCAATCGATTCTCGGCACAACTTGGTCGCTCCGGCTCATCGGTCATCAACATCGTCACCAAATCAGGCAGTAACGAGTTTCACGGTTCGGGTTCGTTCTACTTCCGCGACAACGCGCTACAGGGTTTGCCGGCAACATTTGACCGCGGCTTGAACGAAACCCCACCCTTCGATCGCCAGCAATATGCCTTCGCCCTCGGCGGTCCATTGAAAAGAGATCGCGCGTGGTTTTTCAGCTCCTTTGAATATCGCAACCAGGACGGCGCCACACTCGTCGGCGTGCGCGACTTACCCACGCGCACGATCCAAAGAGACATCGCCTTAGCGCCGCTGAACGACCTGCTCAGCACGCATCGCTTCGACTGGCATCCGAGCAGCAGCGATCAACTTTCGTTTCGCTACTCGCTGCAACGTGAAAACGACACTTCGCCGAGCACGCTCGATCGCGCCATCGGTTCCGCGTCGCAACGCCAGGCCAGCAAAAACAATATTCATTCAATCCTTGCCAACTACACACGCGTCATCAGCGCTCGTGACGTGAATACTTTCAATTTCAGTTTCAGCGATTTCTTCAACGACATCGAACCGGTTACACCCGGGCCACAACTGACTTTCCCGAGTATTCAGGACGGCGCGTCTTTTCGCGTCCCGCAAGGCACGAAACAGAAGCGTCTACAGTTTTCCGATCACATCACGATGTTGCGCGGCAATCACACGCTGACTTTCGGCGGCGAGTTTCAACGAGTCTATGCGGATTTCGATCTGCGGGTATTTCAGCAGGGTCGAATCGAACTGATCGAAGACTTTCCTGACTTCGATCGCAACCTCGATGGCAGGGTTGATGACAACGATCTGCTGTTTGCCGTCACCTTGCGCAGCGGTCATCCCACGCAGCCGCTGCTGATCCCGAACGCCGACAACTCTTACTTCTCGTTCTTCGCACAGGACGATTGGCGCGTGCATCCGCAGCTCACTTTGAATCTCGGCCTGCGCTACGAGATCGATACTGACGTGAAGAACGTCAGTCGCGTCGATGAGTTGAATCCCATCATCCTGCCGTTCCTGCAGGGTGAGCGAACACGAGACAAGAACAACTTCGGTCCACGCTTCGGTTTCAACTACTCCACGAAAGACGCTCGCACGAGCATTCACGGCGGCTACGGCATCTACTACGACCGGGTCACGCTCGAGATCCAGTCGCTCGAACGTGGTCTCGACGGGCGCGCGTTGCCGATCGAAGTGCGTGCCGGCAATGTGTTCTTTATTCCGCCACCGTTCCTGTTCGATCCGGTCAACGGCACGTTTCCGCCCGGTGCACCAACGCTCGCAAATCCGTTTACGGGGTTTATACTGCCGGGGGCGGGTGCGTCAGGTATCAACATCATCGACAACACGATGCAGAACCCGATGGTCCAGCAGATGAACTTCGGCGTTCAGCGCGAGTTTGGCGACTACGTTCTGCGCGCGGATTACATTCACAACTTTGGCACGCACTTCATCATCGGTCGCACTATCGGCACGGTTTTCAATCCGGTCGTGGGCGGGCCTGATGCGGTTGTGAATCTCGAGTCGAGTGTGAAGACGAAGTATGACGGGCTGTTGTTGAGTCTCGAAAAGCGTTTCGCGTCCGGGTATCAGTTTCGTGCCGCGTATACGTTGTCGAAGGCTTTCAATTACGCGAACGACGATCAGATTCCGTTTTCGAACGGGCCGTTGAATTCGAACAACTTGCAATTGGAGTATGGGCCAACGCCGAACGATCAGCGACATCGTTTTAGTTTCGCGGGTGTGTTTGATCTGCCGGCAAAGTTTCACCTGTCGTCGATCGTGACGCTGGCGTCAGGTGTGCCGATGGATATCCTGGTGCCGGGCGGCACGCAGCGAATTCCGCAGTTGCAGCGCAATGCGGGTGGCAGGTTGTTTAATACCGGCGCGGAGTTGAATGCGTTCCTTCAGCAGGTCAATGCCGGAGGTGGGTTTGGAGGAGCGGCGCTGCCGCTGGTCGATGACAACGTGCGTTTTACCGATAGCTTCAGTTCGGTGGATTTGCGGGTTACGCGTGTGTTCAAACTGGGTGAGAGGGTCACGTTGGAACCGATGGTGGAGGTCTTCAACGTATTCAACGTGACGAATGTGCTCGGGTTTTCGAAGTCAAACTATTCGGGATTTTCAAACGTGCTCGTGCGTGACAGTAACGATCCGTCGAGTGCTGGGTTTCTGAGATCGTCGAGTTTTGGAAGACCGGTGACGACTGCGGGGGGCGTCTTCGGCTCGGGTGGGCCACGCGCCTTCCAGTTCGCGGCAAGAGTCAGTTTTTAGCCACAAAAAGGCACAAAAAGCACATAAATCATTTTGTGCCTTTTGTGCCTTTTTGCGGCTTATCGGACTTGGAAGCGTGCGCTTAATGCGGTGGATTGGGTGCCGCCGACGCCGACCAGGAATTCGCCGGGTTCGATGATGCGCTTGCCATGGTCGTCGATCAATGACATTTGTTGTGATGTGATGGTGAAGGTTACGGTCTGTTTTTGGCCGGCCTTTAGCGAGATACGATCGAAGCCGACCAACGTCCGGATCGGTACGGGCACGGAGGCGGCGACGTCAGTGAGATATAACTGCACGACTTCGTCGCCATCTTTGGAGCCTGTGTTCTTTACGTCGACGGATATCTTGATCGGTTCGCCGGCCTTCACGGATTTGGCGCTGAGCTTCAGGTTGCTGTAATCAAACTTCGTGTAGCTCAAGCCGAAGCCGAACGGGTAGAGGGGCTCGCCTTTGAAATAACGATACGTCCGCCCCGCCATGTTGTAGTCACTAAATGGCGGCAACTGGTCCACCGACTTGTAGAACGTGACCGGCAGACGACCCGCAGGGTTGTAGTCCCCAAACAATACATCCGCAACAGCCGTCCCACCTTCGCCACCCGGATACCATGCGTGCAGGATCGCGGGCGCGTTGTCGTTGGCCCAGTTAACTGCGAGCGCGCTGCCACTCAGCAACACGACGACCACCGGTTTGCCGGTCGCGACAACGGCTTTCAGCAACGCCTCCTGTGATTTCGGCAACGAGAGATCCGTGCGGTCGCCGCCGCGAAAACCTTCGACGTTCACCGTCATTTCCTCGCCTTCAAGTCCCGCCGATATACCCAGCACGAGGACACTCGCATCAGCCTCTTTAGCTGCCTTCACCGCTTCTTCGATCTGCCGTTCAACGAGGCGTGGATACGACCAAACCAGTCGCGCGTTTGCCTCGCGATTGTTCTGGCGATACTCCATGCGCAGATCGTAACTGCGCCCCGCTTCGAGCGCGATTTCTTTGGTGACGGTCCTGGTGGGGTTGCTGGCCCAGGCCTCGACGAGCAGTTGTCCATCGAGATAGACGCGTGCTCCATCGTCAGCCGTGAATCCGAGCGTGTAGTTTCCCGATTCCGCAGGCGTGAGCTTCCCGGTCCAGCGAACCGAGAAGTTGTTCTCATTCAGTTCCGCCGTCGGTTTGTAACGTCCCCAGTCGAAGTTGATGCGCTCGTCGGTGCGCACGGTTGCGGCTGGACCACGCAGTTCCTCGTTGTTGAAATATTCAGCCTTCAATCCGGGAGATAAAGCTGATGCGGGAACGGGCACCACTGATTCCCCGGCGAGCGTCGAGCCGAGCGCGTGAATCACTTTCGTATTCGGCGACACCGCGTTTTTGATTCCTGCAAGGGGCGTGATCAACCGCGATGGACGACCGTAATAGTTGCCCCACAACACTTCTGGCGCATCGGCGTTTGGTCCAATCACCGCGATGCTCTTCAGGTCTTTCTTCAGCGGCAGTGTGTTGTTGGCATTTTTCAAAAGCACGATCGATTCACGCGCGGTCTTCAGTGCCAGTTGACGATGCTCGGGCGTGTCGTTCTTAGAAAACGGGATGCGGGCGTAGGCGACCATCTCGGCCGGGTCAAACATGCCGAGACGAAAACGCGCGGTCATGAGGCGCTTGAGAGACGTGTCGATTTCGGCTTCGGTGATCAGTCCCTGCTTCACTGCATCGAGCAGCTTTACGTATTCGTTGCCGCACGTCAGATCGGTTCCGGCGCGCACCGCGAGCGCTGAAGCTTCGGCTTCGGTCTTGACGAACTTGTGATATTCCCAGATGTCTCTGATCGCGCCGCAATCAGAAACAACGTAGCCATCGAAGCCCCACTCGCGTCGCAAAATGTCGTACAACTTCTTACTCGAACAACACGGATCACCGTTCGTCCGGTTGTACGCACACATGATCGAATAGGCTTTGCCCTCGACAACCGTGGCGTGAAACGCAGGCAGGTAAGTTTCGCGCAGATCCCGTTCGTAGGCGACCGCGTCGAAGCTGTGACGCTCCGGTTCCGGGCCACTATGTACGGCGTAGTGTTTTGGTGTCGCGATCACTTTGAAGTAACGCGGGTCGTTGCCTTGCAAGCCTTTGACGAACTCGACGCCGAGGCGTGCGGTCAGGTAAGGATCTTCGCCGTAGGTTTCCTGGCCGCGACCCCAACGCGGATCGCGAAAGATGTTGATGTTCGGGCTCCAGAAAGTGAGACCGTAATAACGTCCGCGTTGATTGTTGCGAGCCGCTTCGTGATGCTTCGCGCGTGCTTCAGTGGAGATGACGTCGGCGACCTGGTACATCAGCTCAGTGTCCCACGTCGCGGCCAGACCGATGGCTTGTGGAAAGACCGTGGCGTAACCGGCACGTGCGACGCCGTGCAACCCCTCGTTCCACCACTCGTACTGCGGAATCCCGAGGCGCTCGATCGCCGGCGCGGCATTCTGCATTTGCAGGACTTTTTCTTCGAGCGTCATGCGCGCTACGAGATCGTCGACACGCGCCTGGATCGGAAGATTAGGGTTTCTGAATGCGGGAGTGGTTTGTGTCTGCGCGTAGTTCAGCGGTAACGCTGCTAAAACTGCGAGCACGATGAACGCAGATAAAGCAGTTTTGATTTTCATGTTTAGCGAACGCCGAACAGGATATCGACCGTCAACTGATCCAGCCGCTCGTACGGCAACGGCTTGCTTGCTAACTCGTTGCGATCGAGCGGGAGATCCTTGAGCTTTTGCGCCTTCTCGCGGGTGTAGCGGCCGAGCGGCTCGACGTGGTCGCCGTTGGTGCTGTGTATTTCGTCGAGCAGCGCCTTGATGTCCTTGTCTTCGTCAAACTGCCGCGCCTTCTCTTTGAGGATCAGATAATTCCTCATACAGCCCGCCGCAAACTCCCAAACACCTTCCTCGTTCTCACTGCGATACGAATGCGCATCAAAGTGACGTGGGCCATCGTACGCAGACTCCAGCAGCCTCACCAAGAAGAACAAGTTCTTAAACGACTCCGATCCGAAACGCAGATCCTGATCGAACCGCGGTCCTTTCTGATCGTTGAGATCGATGTGAAACAGCTTCCCAGCTTCGAGCGCCTGCGCCACCACGTGATAGAAGTTGAGCCCCGACATCTGTTCATGCCCGACTTCCGGATTGACACCAACCATCTCCGGATGATCGAGCGTCGCAATGAACGCGAGCATCGCACCCGTCGTCGGCAGGTAAATATCACCGCGCGGCTCGTTCGGCTTGGCTTCGAGCGCAAACTTGTAGTCGTAACCCTGATCGAGCGCGTATTCGCAAAGGAAGTTCAGCGCTTCGCGATTCCACTTCAGCGCTTCGCGCGGATCTTTCGCGGCATCGACTTCGGCGCCCTCACGGCCACCCCAGAAGACATAAATGTGCGCACCAAGCTCAGCGCCGAGATCCATCGATCGCATCGTCTTCTGCAACGCGTACAACCGCACGCGCGGATCGTTGGAAGTAAACGCACCGTCTTTGAAAACCGGATCGTAAAAGAGATTCGTCGTCGCCATCGGCACCTTCATGCCGTAGTCGTCGAGCGCCTTCTTGAAATCGCTCACGATGCGATCCCGCTCCGCCGCCGTCGCCTCGATCGGCACCAGATCGTTGTCGTGCAGATTGACGCCGTACGCACCAAGCTCACTCAATCGCTTCACGATCGTTACCGGGCTAACAGTCGGGCGCGTCGCGTCGCCAAACGGATCGCGCCCGCGATTGCCGACAGTCCATAGCCCAAAAGTAAACTTGTGTTCCGGTTTTGGTTGGTAATTATTGCTTGCCATTTCGCCCCCCTCTGTGGCTTGAATTAACTGCGTCGATGATCGCCTCCAGCGCGGGCTTTGGTTGGCCCAAACGATCGAACAGTAGCGGGTAATTCGTGCGGCCCTTCATGGGCCAGTTGTTCAACCACGAATCACCGTCCGCGACGCCCCAAAAAGTTACCCGCTCCACCGCGTCACGGTGCTTTACGTAAACTTCAAACAACTCCGCGTAACGCTTCGCCAATGCTGTTTGCATAATGCCGGGTAAGCCATCCACGTATGGATTCAACTTCGGAGTTACCGGATCATCGACGGCGTAATCCGCGCCCGGCTTGGTCGTGCGCGGAAGAACGTCGACGTCGAGCTCCGTGATGTGAACTTTGAGTCCGAGCGCCGAGAACGCAGCGATGGTGGCGTCTTCATCCGCGATTGACGGCCACTCGAGCTGATTGTGATTTTGCAATCCAACGCCGGAGACTTTAACACCCGCCGCTAATAAGTTCTGCACCAGTTTGACTCCGCCCGCGCGTTTCGCCGGCAGTTCGAGATCGTAGTCGTTGTAGTAGAGCTCGGCGTTCGGATCTGCTTCACGCGCGAATTGAAATGCTTTCACCAGGTAGTCTTCGCCGATGATCTTGAACCAGGGCGACTGGCGCATCGTGCCATCCTGATTGAGCGCCTCGTTGACCACGTCCCAGCCATCGATCCTGCCCTTGTACCGGCCGACCACTGTAAAGATGTGTTCGCGCATGCGAGCCAGGACTGTTTCGCGATCGAGCGGCTTTCCCTGCTTGTCTTCAAACACCCAACGCGGCGTTTGATTGTGCCAGACAAGCGTGTGCCCAACGATGAACATGTTGTGCTTTTCGCCAAACTCGACCAGGCGATCGGACGCGGCGAAATCGTACTTGTCCGGACGCGGATGAACCAGCTCCCACTTCAAGATGTTTTCCGGCGTGATCGAATTGAAGTGCGTGCGCACGATCTCGGCGCCGCGCGTGTCCTTTTCGAAGATCTGATTCCTGTTAAGCGCCGCGCCGATCATGAAATCGTTCTTGAACGCTTCCTTGAGCGACCTTGGCGCAGACCCATCCGCTACCGCGGACGGTACTGACCTCGCTCCTCCAGAGACGCCCAGACCTATCAGGAAAAGCAGCACAAGAATCACTTTTGTGCCTTTTGGTGTCCTATTTGTGCTTCTTTGTGGCTTACTTAGCAACAACTTCGAGCTTAACCGTTTCATATTTAACTGAACTCGTGCCAACCATGATGTCGAACCAACCCGGCTCGACTATGTTCTTCATATTCAGATCGAGAAATGAAAGCTTGTCGGGCGTGATCACAAACTCGACCGTTTTGCTCTCACCCGGAGCGAGCGAGATGCGCTTGAAATCTTTCAGTTCCATAATCGGCCGCGTGACCGAACTAACCAGATCGCGAATGTAAAGCTGCACGATCTCGTCACCAGCGCGCTTACCCGTGTTCGTAACGGTAACACTAACCTTCGCCTCGCCCGCAACACCGATCTTCGCCGGACTAATCTTCAAATTCGAATACGCGAACGTGGTGTAACTCAATCCGAAGCCAAACGGAAACAGCGGTTCCTTGTTCGCAAACAGATAACCGCGCCGCGCCGTCGGTTTGCGGTTGTAGTACAACGGCAACTGTCCCACCGAACGCGGAAAACTGATCGTGAGTTTACCCGCCGGATTGTAATCACCGAAAAGAACGTCCGCGACGCCAACACCGGTTTCCTGCCCTAAATAAAACCCTTCCAGTATGGCGGGAACATTCTCAGCGATGTAGTTGATCGAGAGTGGACCACTGTTGATCAGCAAAACGATCACCGGCTTGCCCGTCTCCAGAACAGCCTTGACGAGATCGTTCTGGCTTCCAATCAACTCGAGACTATCGCGATCGCCGAGATGGTTGTCGGCCCAGCCCTCCTTGTTCGTATCCTCATTTCCGCCGAGCACGAGGAGGGCAACGTCAGCGGTCTTCGCGACCTGCACCGCTTCTGCGATCAGTTTGCGATCTTCCGCCGGGTCGCTGAGCCTGGCCGTATCCGCAAACCAGTTGCCACCTTCTTTAGTGATCTTGCAACCTTCGGCGTACGCGACTTTGACTTTGTCGCCCACCTTATCCTTGATTCCCTGGAGCACGCTCACGCCGCGCAATGGATTGTCGCTGTAACCACCGAGATGCACCTGCGCTGCGTTTGGACCAATCACCGCGATCGATTTCAACGCGCTCATATTCAACGGCAACAGGTTGTTTTGATTCTTCAGCAGCGTGATCGAACGGCGCGCCGCCTCAGCCGCGAGGGCTCGATGCTCGCTCGAATTCGTCACTCGCACTGTGCGTTCGACGTCCACATATGGATTCTCAAACAGTCCCAGCAAAAACTTCGCGCGCAGGTTTCGCGCCACTGCCTTATTGACCGTCGCTTCCGAAACCTGACCGTCTTTCACGAGCTGCAAAAGCGTTGGGAAGGCGTCTGGATCCGGTAGCTCCGTATCGACACCGGCTTCGATCGCCATCTTAGCGGCGTTCGACTTATCCGCAGCGACCTTATGCAGATCCATCATTTGCGGAATCGCGTAGTAGTCAGAAACGACGAGACCGTCGAAGCCCCACTCCTCGCGCAACACTTTCTCAAGCAACCACTTGTTCGCATGCGAGGGCACGCCATCGATCTCGTTGTACGAAGGCATCACGCTCATGATGCCCGCCTCAGTAACCGCAGCCTTGAAGCTCGGAAGGAAATACTCGCGGATTACTCGTTCCGAGAAATTTGCGGGCGCGATGTTGGTGCCGCTCTCGGGCTGTCCGTGCGCGGCGAAGTGTTTCGCAGTTGCGATGACGTGGTTCTCGCCGATGTTTGGCCCAGGTCCCTGCAAAGCTTTTACGATCGCGACTGCCATGCGCGAAGTTAGATAAGGATCCTCGCCGTACGTTTCTTCAGTGCGACCCCAACGTGCATCACGTGCTAAATCCAGATTTGGTCCAAGCACCTGATGACTGCCGCGCGCGCGTGTTTCGATGGCTCCGGCGGTGAAGACTTTCGTAATGAACTCCGGATCCCACGTCGTCGCGAGCGCGATCGGCTGCGGGAAACTCGTGCTGCCCTCAGCCATGTGTCCGTGCAGTATCTCGTCGTGAAGTATCGCGGGAATGCCGAGGCGTGTGTTTTCAAGTAACCATTTCTGAACTGCGTTGGCGAAGGTCGCACCCTCGCGTGGATCCTTGCGTTCTCTTTGTCGCGCGATCTGGCCAATGCCGTGCTTCATCACTTCGGCGGCTTTGGCCGGCGAGAACTCGCCACGATCGGTGGAAAAATCTGTTTGCGGATTGACTTGCGGGCGGCCGCCCCAGAGACACGTCAACTGGGCGACTTTTTCTTCGAGTGTCATCCGGGAGAGTAAATCGGCGACGCGCCGTTCAACCGGAAGACGCGGATTCTTGTAATCCGGACGATTATCCTGTGAATTCATGCGTGCAACCGGAATACAAAATGCCGAGACGATGAGCGTAACGCAGACACTAAGTCCTAGAGTTCTCTTTTTCCTCAAGTAATTGTCCCCTCAATAAAATCCATCCGCAGATTACGCAGATTATCTGTGTGATCTGTGGATGGTTTAATCGATCAACTCGTCGAAATTTCCTGAGAACATGCGCCTGACATCGCGTGTGATTTCCTGAGATGTAACGGCGCGGCCGCTGTCGAGCAGTCGTGCATATGAATCGTAGAGCGCGTCGGCGATTTCTTTGCGCGCGTGGCGCCACTTGTAGATTAGTTGTTCGAGCACGCGCGCGTCCGAGTGTTGTGGGATGAAACTCGGGCCGAGCAGCTCGAAACGCTCGCGCGTGATCTCCGATACGATCGAGGGGTTGTTCAGGAACCACCAACAACCAAACGGCATCAGGTTCTTAAACTTCCTCGCCGCGACACACAACTCGTGCTGGTTCTCGCGCGAAAGAAACGTTACTAAAAACTTCACGTCGTGATAGTCCGCACACAACCTTTCAACCGCCGTTACGTCAGCGCGTCCCATGCCATCGCCGGCGTCTCGCAGCTCCGGGTTTACCTGTCGACGCACACCAATCATCAACGTAAGCGGAAGTCCGTGATCTTTCGCAGCCGGCAGCACCACTTCGCGCAGCATTCGATCGCGCGTGTCATCACCCGGAAACTGAAACTCGGCGGGTAACGACGCTGCGAGGTAAACGGGATCCATTCGCCGGATCCACTCGTCCAGCAAACGTCGTGTTGAAAGCGCGTCTTCCTCACACGGCAACAGATCATCCAACCTCAACGAAGACCGAAAGCGCCGGTCAAAATCAACCCCATCCTTCCAAAGCTGCGCTTCCGCTTCGTCGAGTGGATTGTTGGTCATCACGACGTCGCTGACGAGTGCAAGATCGAAAACTGAATCGATGTGTTCCGCAACGGTCCTGGAGTTGAAAAACTCGCGCGCCTCTTTCAAATCGGTTGCGCGCGTATCGAGGCCGAAGGCATCCAGCACTCCGATCACTCCACGCGCGGCTTCAGATACGGGCGAGTTCTCCACGAACAACGTCCGCCATACGACGTCCGCCTGCTCTGTCTTGCTCATCTGCCAAAAGTGGTCGTACTCAACCCGCGCAGAGCGAAACATCTCGGCAACCAGGTAGTGGTAAGTCAGCAGCTCATCGATGCCAAACAAACACAGCTGTTTGAACGCAGGCGGAAAGATATGCGTGTGCACGTCAGTCACGTACGTTGAATTGACGATTAGTTGAACCTGCGCGCGAAGTTCTTCCGCATCGCGCAGCAGTTCAGTTGACGTGACATGATTTTCAGTAGACGTGACCATAAGTTTAGTACGGAATTTTCGGCGCTCGCGCGTCCATCGGATCGGCCCAGCGATCGTTCGGTATTGTCGGCGTCCAGCCAGGCCGCAGCGGATCGCGATCGTAAGCATACGAGCCGAGACGACGATACAGATCACGATACGCACCGACTTTGTCGTGGTCCAGCTTAACTCCGAGACCGGGTCCGGATGGTACCGCAATCGCGCCCTGTTCGTACTTCAGCTTGCCGCCTTCGATGATGTCGTCAGTCAGGTGATGATAATGCGCGTCCGCTGCAAACGACAGATTCGGAATCACCGCGCCGAGGTGCAACATGGTGGCGAGTTGAATACCGAGCTCACCGGACGAATGCACGGCGACGTCGAGTTGAAACGTTTCGCAGACGCCGGCCGCTTTGACGCAAGGGCGAATGCCGCCCCAGAACGTCGTATCAAGGAGCACCACGTCCACTGCCTTATTCAGAACATTGGCTGCAAGCTGTTCGAAATTTATCACGACTGTGTTCGTCGCGAGCGGCATGCGGACTTTCTCGCGAACGCGGCGCATGCCGTTCAAACCAAACACCGGATCTTCAAGATAGTCGTTGCGAATGTCTTTGATCTGCTGCCCAAACCAGATCCCGGTCTCGGTGGACCACACGACATTCGGATCGAACCGGAAGCTATCGCCATCAAGCGCCGCGGCCAACGCGCGATAACACTCGAGTTCATATTTCGGCGGAAACACTCCGCCTTTCAGCTTGTGAGACGTGAAACCGTAACTCTCTTTGAGTCTTTGAGCCGACTCGACGAGTTGCTCGATCGTTCGCACTTCGCCTTTGCCATCCCGCGGATTCGGGTAACGGAAAAACAGGTAAGAAGCGAATGGTATTCGTTCGCGCAAGCGTCCGCCCAGGATCTCTGAAACCGGTACGCCCCACTTCTGGCCCAGGATGTCGAGACAGGCAAACTCGATCGCGGCCAACATAAGGGTGCGATTGTTGTAGAGCGATGCGGTCGGATTCGAGATGAGAAATCTCAGTTCTTCAAGACGCGCGGGATCGTGTCCGACGAGATACGTCTTGAGCCCGCGAAACGCCGCTTCCGCCGACTCGCCACCGCCACCCATCTCACCCAAACCAATCAGACCTTCATCAGTTTCGACTTCGACAATCGTCCTCACGAACCGCCCCCAGTGACAACCGTTCGCATGACGCAGCGGCGCCTCAATCGGAACCGTCACAGTCGTGGCTCTAATATCCGTGATTTTCATCCGTGTAAATCTGTGGCTAACACAACCTTACCACTCAAGAGCCTTTGCCTTGTATTCAGCCAACGGTTTCGCAGGCTTTTCTACACCAGGAGGCAGTGGCCGTTTCGCGAAAGTCTGAAAGTAAAGCAGACATGCGTCGCGCCACCAAACCGCGTCACGCTCTTGTATCGCTAACTTCTTTTTAATCGCCTGATGCCGCTCGGGATCGATCGCGCCCGATAACGACGCCCACGTCACTCGCGTCGCTCTCACCCAATCAACACCCCTTTGATAATGCAACGCCAGCTCATCCCAAAGCGTTCGCCCCGATTTCATCTTGTGGTCCCAACGCACGTGATGAAACCAAAGCAGAAACTCTTCCGGACACGTCTGCAAGTTCGAGAACCGCTGAGCAACTGGCCGATGATACTGGCTGACTGTGTTGCTACCAGTCTTCGTTCTATCAAACCCCAACCCAACCGCGTCTGCTTTGTGATAATAGACCGGATTCCAATCGTCGCGCTTCTCGGTGTCCCACCACGGCGCGGGTCCGTAGTGATGCCCGCCCCAAAACAGATGATGAAGCCCGAGCGGCGTCATGTAATTCACGGCAGCCTCGTGCGATTCGAGCATCAGCCGCACAATCGTCGCAACCGCTCGCGCGTCGTGCGTCAAGGTCATTCTCGTCCATTCAGTCGCGATTTGTTTTGACGAGGTATCGGGATTCCACGCCAGCCGTCCAAAGGCATACCAGTTTGACTGGATCAAATGATGGCCGGTCCAATTTCGATCGGTACCCGTATTCGCAACTCCCGCCATCCCGGTCAAACGCTGCTGCGACACCACCTTCGCCACAGTCGAACCACGACCGGAAGCGAAAGTATCAGCGTCGAGAAACTCTCGCCACATCGATCCAAGAAAAACAAAGTGATTGGAGAAGCCGAGGTACTCCTGCGTGATTTGCAGCTCAGGCATCAACGGCGTGCGCGGCATGGCACCGAAGAGCGGATGAAACGGTTCGCGCGGTTGAAAGTCGATCGGACCATTCTTCACTTGCAACAACACGTTTGGCGCAAACTTCCCATCAAACGGTTGCAGGTTTTCGTAAGCCGCGCCGGCGCGGTCGTAACCGGGCTTCATGTCGTAAACAAACGCACGCCACATCACGATGCCTTTGTGCGGCGCGACCGCCGCCGCCAGCATGTTCGCGCCATCGGCGTGCGTGCGATTGTAGGTTCTTGGACCAGGCTGGCCTTCGCTGTTTGCCTTCACGAGAAAGCCGCCGAAGTCAGGAATCGACTTGTAGATCTCGTCCGCCTTCTGCTTCCACCACGCGGCCACAGATGCATCAAGCGGATCGGCAGTCGGCAAATTACTCAACTCCATCGGCGCTGAAAACCGCGCCGAGAGATAGACGCGAATTCCGTAAGGCCGGAAGACGTTGGCAATTGCCGCAACCTTCTCGATGTACTCGGCACTCAGGATACGGGCATTGGCGTTGACGTTATTCAGTACCGTACCGTTAACGCCGATCGAAGCGTTTGCGCGTGCGTAGTCGATGAGACGTGTATCTACGCGCTTCGGCAGTTCGTCCCAGTTCCAAAGTGACTTTCCGGCGTAGCCTCTTTCGATGCTGCGGTCGAGATTGTCCCAGTGGTTAAGAATGCGCAGCATCAAGCGGGGCTTTTGATCGATGTGTAAACGATCGATGGGTTGATCGGTTTGCAGTAAACGTAAAAAGTGAAAAGCGCCGTAGAGCGCACCTGTGGGAGTGGTCGAGGCAATCACGATCACGTCTCGACCGCTGTCTTTAACGGTGCGAATACGAAACCCTTCTGGGCCAAGGTTCTTCAGATCAGTTTCCCAACGCAGCCTGCGAATCAGCCCGGACGACTCAGGCACACCCACGATCACCCCAGCGTCGTCGCGATCGCCAACTATAACCGGCGTTCCGAGTAATCCAGTGCAACCCGCGCTCAGCTCGCGCCGAATTACATCGAAGGTCGCCGTGTTTCCCTGAACCGAAATCGACTTGACGAGTTGGCGGTACTGGTTCACCGCCGGCGTCGAGAGTTGGTCGTAACGCAGCCAGAGTCGATAACCATCATCGGCCCTCACGCTCTGCGCCAAAAAAAGCAAGCCACAAAAGAGCACAAAAGGCACAAAAAATTCATTCACAAAACTTTTGTGCTTCTTTGTGGCCATTCATTAAAAGCTCAGACGCATTCCGAAACGCCACTGGCGCGATTGATTCGGCCCGGTGGTCGAGGTGATAAAACCAAAGGTGGCATTATTAATGTCCGCCTGCGGATTCGCAAAGTTCGCGTGGTTCGTCGCGTTCAGCGCCTCCGCCCGGAACTGCAATTTAACACTCTCCGAGATCGTGAACGTACGGAAGATGCTCAGGTCAGTCTCGAAGAAATCGGGACCGCGAAGAGTATTCCGCCCGACATTTCCAAAACGCGGACCTGTTTCCGGCGCCCACGCACAATTCGAAGTGCAGTTCACTCCCAGCACGGTATTGTCGAACCATGGTCCAGCCGCCGAGCCGCGCTGCGCCGTCGTCCCCACCCCACCCAGAGTTCGGATATTCGGGTTGAGTTGATTCGGCACCTGACCGCTGCCGCCGGCCAGCAGGTTCGGAGCACTGCCTTGAATGACATAGACCGGCAGGCCGCTCATGATGCTGACCACACCACTCACCTGGAAACCACCGAAGACCGCACTGGCCCAGCCTTCACGAGCCATCCGCTGGCCCTTTCCGAAAGGCAGGTCATAAACGCCATACATCTGCAGGTTGTGCTCTCGATCGTAGCCGGCCAGTCCGCGGTTTCGCTCTTTCGCCGGCAGGAACTGAATCCTCGGGCCTTGATCGTTATCGGCATAGTTAATCGTCTTGGACCACGTGTACGACGCTCCAAATAGCGAACTGGCCCAACGTCGCGTGAACATTGCCTGTAACCCGTCATACGTTGTAGTTCCGTAAGGCTGGATCGAGTTGATGTCTGCCTGCAGTCCAAACTTCACGAAGAGCGGACGACCAGCCGTCCCCGTTCCCGGCGGACCTGCATTGATGTTGATGAAACCCATCTGATCTACTGCGCGCGTCCCAACATAACCGACCGAACCCACAAACCTCCAAGGCAGTTCACGCTCGATGAAGAAGTTGAACGAGTGTATGGCCTTGCGCCTCGCCTCCATCGGGAAAGTTGTTGTGCCTGTGTTTGCCGGGAGCGAAAGAATGCCCTGGGACAGATCCGGCGGAGTGCTCAAGTTAATCAGTCCCTGGCGTAGAGTAGTCACGGGGATGAACGCGTTAGTCGTGCCGTTGAAGCTGATCGCGGGCATCGACCAGATGTTAGCGATCGGGAAAGCGTTTCTTACATCCTGAAAAGGCCTCGGATCAGCGGATTGACCATAACCGCCACGAAACACGGTCTTGTCGTTCCAGCGAAATGCGATGCCGACCCGCGGCAGGAACTGACCCGTCCCCGATTCGGCGCCGCTGTCGAAAGGCACACCGGTCAGACCACCGGTGAAGACTTTCCCCGTCTCCGGATCGAAGAGGTTGATACCCGTGTGATCTTTCCTCGGCACACCAAACAGCTCCCAGCGCAGACCGTAGGTCAACGTCACCCTGCGACCGATCTGCCAGTGGTCGCGAGCGTAAAGCGCATACTGCTTCCACCAAACCGAGTTGGGGTTGCGCAGTTGGTCCACCTTACCCGCCTGTGCAGGTAAGCCAAGTAAGAAGTCCGCCCAACTATGAAGGAGCTGGCTTTCGGCGTTACTGGCTGCGTTTCCCTGCTGGCGTGTCGCGGTGCCGCTGAAGCCGAACGAGCCGCGCACGGTCTGGAAAGCTCCGCCCTGCGGTTGGAAGTGATTGAGCTGAGGGTTGAGATAATCTGCTCCGAACCTGAACGAGTGCGCCCCCTTGAGCCACGAGAGGTTCGCTGAGGCGACATACTGGTTATCGCGAAACAGGAACGGGTTGCCGGTGTTGTCGTTGCCGATGTTGGTCCACCCGCCATTGATCTGGAACGCGGGAACGCCACCCTGGAGCCGGTCTGTGCCGTTGGTACCGGGGATGCGCAAAACGTCCAGACCGAAGTTCGAAACTATATCGAAGCCTTCCGCGCCGAGTCGCTGTCGTGTATAGCCAACGTTTGCGTCCAGAACAACTGAAGGGCTGAACGAATAAGTGCCGCCGAAACCAAACACATTAATCAATCCGGGAGCGGTGCCCAATTGCCCGCCATTCAAAGCTGGACCACTGACCTCTCCAAATATCGGTGGATCGATGATTAGCGTAGGCGAACGGCTGTAGCGTCCAAACAACGTGAGCTTCCCGCCGTCGTAGTTGATCTTCAGATCCATGTTCGTGCGGTTGAACTCCGCTACGCCGGCGGTGGCAAAGTTGTTTGTTAAGCCGGGCTGGTTCGGCAACGGCAACCGCCTGATGATCTCGAGTGAAGCGATGTCGATCCGGCTTGCGGGTATCGTGTTGTTTGCGAAGGGAGTGCGCAGCGCCGGGTTCGGATTTGAAGCCGGGTCATAAACTGTGATGCCGGTGCCGGTGAAGTTTACGTTGCCATTAGCGTCAGGGCGCAGGCTGGCCGGAGCGACACTCGCCGTAGCTCCCGCTGCATTACGCTGGGTAGTTCGCTCGAGGGCGGTGAAGAAGAAGAGTTTGTTCCTGCCGAGCCAGGCCGATGGTCCACCTTCGCCGAAGCGTGGCAGGACGACAGGACCACTGAAGGCGTAGCCAAACTGCGCCAGGATGTTTTTCGGATTCTTTACCTGGTTCGTTGGCTGAAAGAAGTTGCGCGACCGGAAACGGCTATTGGTGGTGTAACCCCACCCCGCGCCGTGGAAATCGTTACCGCCTGACTTGATACTCACGTTAATCATTGCCCCGCCTGCGAGTCCCTGTTCCGCGTCGAAGGCGTTGGTAACGATGTTCACTTCCTGGATGGATTCCGCCGGAGGCACGTAGACGGTGTTCGTCGGCAGCCAGGGGTAAATGATGCTTGCGCCATCAATCCTGGTGTTGTTCTGCAAACGCGACACGCCGTTGACGTTGTAAGAGATGGACCGCTGCGGGTTACCGGCTGCCGAGTTATCCTCGCCGCTGCCCGTGGCGTTGAGGAAAAAGCTTCCGGTGCCTCTCGTGGTGCCGGGGATTAGCTGGATGAGACTCTGGTAGTTTCGACCGACACTGCCGAAGAGTGGAAGATTGTTGATTTCGCGCGCCGACTGCGTGACGTTCACATCAGCACGATCTGTCTGAAGAGTGGTGTCGAGACCGGTGGTGACGAGAACCGTCTCCTCTAACCCACCGATCTCTACCTGCGCATCGAAACGATAGGTCTTATTTGCATCTATCCGGACACCTTCCTTGACGGTCGTTTTGAAGGATGTCCTGGAGATCGCCACTTTGTAGACACCTACTTGCAGATCGTTAAATGAGTAAGTGCCACGATCGTCAGTTGTGGTGGTTGAAACGTCGCCTGTAGCCGTGTTGGTAAGTTCGACCTTCGCGCCTGAAACGGCTGCCCCGTTTGGGTCGGTGACGTTTCCAACGAGAGAGCCATAAAGGACTTGCGCTACGGTCGGGGCAGGCATTGAGGCAAAGACGAGGGCGCCGAACAAGGTTAGCAACATCAAGCGCAGCGACATGGTGGTAAACATTGGAGTATCTCCTTTGCTGAAGGTTGAGCCTTATTAGTTCGAGTCCACAACAAAATGGCGAAAGGAACTTTTAAGCGACCGCAGGAGCGCCGAAGTGCTTCAGCAACACGAGTGCGATGGTGCCGCGCAAACGGGGCTGAGTTATTGGATCGCTCGGCACGAGCTGCGTCTCTGCGCGTGTAAATGAATGCTGTTTTACGGTTTCTTTGATAATTGGTCCCACGTCACGCCAGGCGCGCGTGACTTCCCCGACGATCACGATCATGTCCGGCGCCAAACCGGAAACGAGTGGCGCGATCCCGAGGCCGAGATACTTCGCCATCTGCTGCAACGATTCGACTGCCTTTGCATCACCCTGCTCGGCAAGTCGCAGCAGATGTTCAAAACTGATTGTCTTCTCGGTTTCGGTCGTACGCTTCGTCGGGCGCGTCGGTGCAATCGCTTTGGTGTAATGGCGAATGGCAGCCGTGTTGGAGGCGTACATTTCCCAACAACCACGGTTGCCGCAACTGCACTCGAGGCCGTCCTGAATCAACGTAGCGTGACCAAATTCGCCGGCGGTGCCGGTCGAGCCCTGGACCAACTGGTGGTTGAGTATCAAGCCGCAGCCGATGCCTTCGGAGACGGTCACGACGATCAGGTTGCGCAGGCCTTCGGCGCGACGGCCAAAACAGATCTCTGAAAGCGCGCAGGAATTCGCGGCGTTTTCCAGTTCCACCGGCAGTCGAGTCGCTTTCTCGAGCGGTGTTTTCAGGTCGAAATCTTTCCAGCCGAGGTTTGGGGCAAACACGAGTTGCTTGCTCGCGAGGTCGATGCGTCCGGGCAGGCTCACACCGATTCCTTCGCACGTCAATTCGGGTCGCGCGCCCATCAGCTTGCGAACGCGCGGCACCAATTCGGCGACGAACTGCTTTGGATCGGAGGGCGTTGCTAAAGAGTCCTGTGCCAGGAAGTTGGCATCGAGATCTGCGAGGGCGAGGGTGGTCGTGATGGGGCGAATGTTTATGCCGATGATACCTACGCGTTCTTTGTTCAGGTGCAGGAGTTGTGGACGGCGGCCGCGCGGCGTATGACCGTTTGCGCCTTCCGTAATCCAGCGGTCCCTGATTAGTTGTTCGGCGATTACCGAAACGGTGCTGCGTTGCAGGCCTGAATGGCGCGCGAGGTCAGCGCGCGAGACGGGCTGGTGCGTTCGGACCAGGTTGAGCACGATGCGGCGGTTGATATCGCGCGCAGTCTCACTCGTCGCCTTCTGAAAGTTCGACAGATCGATTCTTCGCATGTATTTAATTCGCGGCGCGAACTAATACCACGCAAGCTGAAATTAAGTCAACGAAAAACTGAGCCACGGATGACGCGGATAGCAAATCCGGATTCAATCCGTGTTATCTGTGGCTGCCTTTGTCCAGGAAGAGGTAACGCGCGCGCGTGGTGTCGGGCTCGGCACGTGACTGCACGTCTAAACGCATCACTCCAGGAAGCGCCGGCCACTCCGGTAAACCAGCGCCGTTTGGATCGGATTTCTTGATGAAGTTGGCAAAATAATTCTGCATCGTTGCCGACACTCGGTAGTCGTCGTCAGTCCATGCGTAGACGTCATTTACCGCGAGATTTCCGAGTGCGTATTCAATCTCCGCCGAGTGGACGGCGCCACGAGCCGGCGGTGCGTTCGTTCCTCGCGGTGCGGGTCGTGGGCGAGCGTAAAGGTAACGATAGATGCGAGCGCGCGTCGTGTTGGCGTGCAACTCCGTCCACTTCCATGTGCTGTACGCAATGAAACGATCTCCGGCGAGATCGGTGGCTGACTGAATCACCTCTTCGCGCGTCGTCGCGGGATAATGCTTCAACACCTCAGCGGCGCGTGCGGCGTATAGTCTCTCTAAAAGCTTCTTATAGTTTTCCGGCGTGGGTTCGTCGCGGCCAAGCAATGCCTGCCAACCCAGTTCTTCAGTGTTCCAACCAACCAACAACGGCACAGGTGCTTGTCTGCCTTCGGCATAGATTGTCAACGGATCTGCCGGCAGGAAGTAGCCATCGATTGTGAGTGGAAAACGTCCGATACTTGCGAACCCACCTTTGCTGGCCGCTTCGAGAATCTGTTGCGCCGGCATCGCTCGCAGCGTGGCAACCGATTGTGCTCCGAGGTCGGCAGCGAACTTACTTCCCGCCTCCTGAGCTTTCGCAAGTGGTGCAGCCGGGAGCGTGCCTGTGATGGCGCCACTTTCGCCGATCGCGCCGGCGATCAGTTTCTTCGAAAGCGGTGAAGCCATCTGTGCACTTACGGAGACGGAGCCCGCAGATTCGCCAGCAATCGTGACGCGCTTCGGATCGCCACCAAAATTCCTGATGTTCTGTTGTACCCAACGCAACGCGGCGTTTTGATCGAGCAGGCCGTAGTTGCCGGACGCTTTGTGAGGAGACTCGCTGGTCAACTCCGGATGGGCCATGAACCCAAACACGCCGAGCCTGTAGTTAACCGTGACCACGACGATTCCTTTTGCCGCCATGCTCTCGCCGTCGTAGCGTGGTTCGGAGCTGTCGCCGGTAACGAACCCGCCGCCGTAGAAGTAAACAAGAACCGGCAGTCGTTCGCGATTTGATTTGGCCGGAGTCCAGACGTTCAGATAGAGACAATCCTCGCTCATGCCATTCGATCGAAAACGCATGTCGTCAAAGATCGGCGCCTGCATGCAGCGTGGACCGAAGTCGATTGCTTGTCTGACTCCCTGCCAGTTCTGCACCGGCTGCGGCTCACGCCAGCGCAGCTCACCGGTTGGCGGTTGGGCGAACGGAATGCCGCGGAAGATGCGCACGCCGGAGCGTTGCGCGCCGCGTCCTTCAACAACTCCGTTTCCGGTTCGAACCTGGTCTGACGCAGACGCAACTGCGACGACGCTCAGCATTATCGCGACGAGAAAGGTTAATCGTTTCATAACAGACCCTGCTTACGAAGGAATTCGCGGATGGCAGTATAACTGCTGACCATCTCGTCGCGATTGAAGCCGCCGTGTTTGCGGCCGGGTATGGTTACCAATCGATTCGGCACACCGGCTTTGTCCAAAGCAGCATGTAGCCGCACCGAGTGGTTGTAAGGCGCAACGTCGTCGTGTTCGCCGTGAATCGTGATGATCGGCGGCAGGCCCGCTCGGACGTAGTTGATGGGCGAAACTTGTTTGGCGAGTTGTTCCGGGTTGCTCATGCTCCCGAACCACTCGCGCGTGTAGTTCTTCGCATTTGGACCATCGAGCAGATCCGCGACGTCGCTAATTCCGAACCAGTTAACAATCGCCGCCACTTTTGGTTCGGGGACAGTTGGCGTGTTCCAGCGATCGTTTCCCTGGATCGTGCACTGGCGATCGAAGACAGTGTTGGCCGGTAACATGCCGGTGATGAGAGACAGGTGTCCGCCGGCTGATGTTCCGGTCAGGACAAACTTTGAAGTGTCGAGTGAATACTCGCGCGCGCGATAGGTCAGCCAGCGGAGTGCGCAGCGAGTGTCCTCAACGGCTGCGGGCGCCGGCGACTGGTGTCCAGTACGATACTCGACGTTGACTGCAGACCAGCCCATCGCCAGGTACGGGAGCAGGTAAAGCACGTTGCGCTCTTTCTGCCCATCGACCCAACCGCCGCCGTGAAAGAGAATAAGCGTTGGCGTGGGGTTGGTTCTGGCCTTCGGGAGATATAGATCGAGTTTCAATTCGATGTTGTTTGCTTTGGCGTAGGTGATGTTGGGGAAGATGTCGTAGTCGCCGGCGACGTAATCGATCCAGCGATCGGAGTTGGTCTGACTCAGTGCCGGAACGTGTAGTAAACACACCAGCATTACACAACAAGCAGCACGAAACATAGATGTGGGCGTCTCCTTGGAGTGCGGTGCCTTGGCACCGCTTTGGCCAATTGCGGGAGGATAAT